>JAUXDO010000076.1 GCA_030618315.1 Candidatus Peregrinibacteria bacterium
CTTTCCTACTGCTCCCTCAATATATATTCCACCATTAACGGGCGATATTGATGAATGCTCCAGATAGAAAGCTTTACCAACCTTGAAGCCTGTAAAAACTACAATAAGTGTTAGAAAAACTACTGATATTTTTTCGATTCTTCCTAATTTTCGTAAAGCTTTTGACATTTTAAAAAGGAGTCAGGACACAGGATTTCCACCGCGGAGGACAGGCAGAATTTGATTGTCTGCTGAATTTAAACAATTACGATTGCAAGAGCGTTTAGAATAAACAGAATTGCTAAAACAATTGTTGTGATATATATAAATTTTTCAGGGCCTCTTTTTGTTGCCTGGAAGCTTTCACTTCCACCCCCCATCATAGCGCTTAGACCTCCATCTTTGTTTTGAACTAGAATAAAGATTGCGAGAAGAATTGATATGACAACCTGAGATATTAGTACGTATTTATCCATAATTTAATTTGTTAACAGAGGGATTCTAGCAGTAATTTTGATTTGATACAACACTAATCATTTAACATTTATCATTTTATTGACATATACCTATATATAGGTAATAATAACATCCATTAACCTCGTGGAATGAGAATAGTTGATTTTATCCTCAACATCTTGTTCCCTCCCCGATGTACTTACTGCAATAAAGAAGGGGATTTTTTGTGCACAGAATGCGTCTCCGGTTTAAAGATTAAGGATTTATGTTGTAAGAGACGATTTTATAAGAAAGAGAAGGAGTTTGAACATCTTGATGGTGTTATTTATGGTGTAGATTATGCCGATAATCCCCAGATTAAGTCCGCAGTTCAGCAATTTAAATATCGATTTACACAGGAGCTGGCAGATACTTTTGGTTCATTAATGGCTCAGAAGCTATCGGAACTTGCCATGAATAAAGATAAAACAAATGTACTGATTCCAGTTCCGCTTCATAAAAAACGTCTAAATTACCGAGGTTTTAATCAGGCTGAGTTGCTAGCTGAATCGACGTCCAGAAAAACAAATAGAACAAACGTTCTAAATTGTTTAAGCCGTGTCCGGCATACTGACCAGCAGGCGAAACTATCAAAAATTGAACGTCATAAGAATTTGGATAACGCTTTTTGTGTGAATGATTTTGATATCGATAAAGAGTCCGTTTACTTTATTGTTGATGATATATGTACAACCGGTGCAACACTCGAAAACTGCGCAAAAACCCTAAAATTCGCTGGAGTTAAGAAGGTTTATGGGTTGGTGATTGCTCGTGCGATTAAGAATTAAAGATTAAAGATTGAAGATTGAAGATTAATCTTGTAATCTTGTAATACCTAATCTTGTCCGTTCTCCGTAGTAATTTAATATCCTTCGAATTACTAACGTGAGTATATTTATATCACTTGTATTACTACGAAGGATGAATAATAAATAAAAATGATTAAATTCGCCGTAATTTCCTTCCCAGGTACAAATTGTGAAGCAGAATCTGTCCGTGCTTTTAAGCGCAATGGAATGGATGCTGAGATGGTTTTATGGAATGACCCCGGAATGTTGGATGGTTCCAGATTAAATGAATTCGACGGATATCTGATTGCGGGGGGTTTTAGTTATGAAGACCGTGGTCGTAGCGGAATTGTGGCTGCGCAGGATCCAATAACCGAAGTCTTAAAAAAAGAAGCTGATAGTGGGAAAGTGATTATCGGTATATGCAACGGAGCGCAGATTCTTGTTGAAACCGGCCTTATTCCTGGTTTTGATAACAAAGAACTCGCTATTGCATTAACATGGAATGAGATGAAGAAAGGTGGTGAGCTTATTGATACTGGTTTTTATAACATCTGGTCCCGCTTAAAAAATGTCGCTCCAAAATCCAGATGTGCTTTTAATGATTTTGATGAATTACTTCATATCCCGATGGCACATGGAGAGGGGCGTTTTGTGGTGGATGATGAAATGATTAAGACACTTGAGGAAAATAATCAGATTGTATTTAAATATGCCGATAAGAGTGGGGAAGTTGCTTCTGAGTTTCCTGATTTGCCAAACGGGGCAACTGCAAGCATCGCTGCACTTTGTAATCCAGCAGGAAATGTATTGGCAATTATGCCTCATCCCGAGCGTGATCCAAAAGGTAATGGCAATGTAATATTTCAATCTATTAAAAGATGGATTGAGTCTGAAAAATCGAAAATCGAAAACCTTGCCTACCGGCAGGCAGGTCGAAAATCGAATTATTCATCTCTTGGTGATTATGAATGTAAAGACGATGTGCGGGATAAAAAGCCGGTTGATATTGAGATTTTTGTTAAATTGATAATTACAGACAATGCTGAGCGTACAATCGAGGAGGCGCTTATCCGAAAAGATTTTAGACTTCATCTCGACCGCTATGAATATTTTGGAATTACGCTTAATGAAGGTGCTGATATCAATGAATCCATAACAAAAATAATGGCAACCGGTGAGCTTGCGAACTTTAATAAGCATCTGGTTTATATAAAAACGGAGAAGGAGATGTTTAGTTATGATTTAGCTAATGGTTTACAATCAAAAGATTTAAACATCGATAATTTTGTAATAGCATCTGATGAAAAAGATTATGTAGGAAGAAGTAAAAAGGCGTCTATCAACCTGCACTCTGGTGATGTGATTGATAAGATTTATTCTGGAGTTCTCTGGAACTTCTCAGAAACAGTGGGGGACACAGTTGATAGAGTGATTAAGTCTAAGGTTTTGTATAATCCGCATTCAATGTATCTGGTAAGGACTAAGAAGTAAGGACTAAGGAATAAGTATGAGTAAGCTGATATTAGCTTAGTCCCTATTCCTTAGTCCTTAGTCCTATGAAAAAAAAAGTATACGTCTTAGCTCACAATATCCGTTCGATGCACAACATCGGTTCGATTTTTCGTACATCCGATGGGGCTGGTGTATCAAAGGTGTTTTTGACTGGTTATTCGGCTTGCCCGCCACGGAAAGAGATTAGTAAAACCGCTCTTGGGGCTGATGAATTTATCCCATGGGAATTTTATAAAAATCCTTTAATTCTCGTAAAAAAACTTAAAAAAGATAAGATTCAGATTATTGCACTTGAGAGAACTGAGAGTGGTGATGATATTTTTTCTTTTAAGCCAAAATACCCATGCTGTTTAATCGTCGGTAATGAAATCGAGGGTGTCCCCAGTGAATTATTAGAGCTTGCAGATAAAAAGCTTGAAATACCAATGAGAGGAATGAAAGAATCGCTCAATGTCTCAGTGGCTTTTGGAATTGCGGTTTATGCTTTATAGGTTTTTTACAAACTTATTGTTTTTATCAACAAGTATTATTTTTGGCTTAATCGGTTTATCGGTAAGTTCAAATCCCATGATTATAATTTCATCACTGGTTTTAATAAGATGTGCAGCGGCTCCATTTATACAAATTTCACCAGAACCTTTTTTGCCGACAATAACGTAAGTTTCCAGTCTGGCACCATTATTATTATCAGTTACTAATACTTTTTCATTAATGGATAGCCCAACTCTTTCCATTAATTCTTCATCAATAGTAATACTACCAACATAATTTATGTCTCCATCGGTAACAGTTGCCTTATGAATTTTTGAGCGCAATATCCATTTCATATCACTATTGTAAATTAAAAATTATCCTAAGGGGTCTCGTTTGGGCGAATTAAAAATTGTTCAGTATTTAAATATTAGATTTTCGAGTTTTATTTATTACGCTGTATCCTTCGGCTTTCCTTTAATATTTCAATATAGATTTTTTTAATTAAAGTAGGGGACACTCCTTTTTCTTTAGCGATATTACTTAGATTTTCAAGAATTTCTGTTTCTCTTCTTCTGTCACGAACAAAAATATCCTTTTTCGCCTTCTGTTTACCGATTTTAAGTGACAGCTCCTGCCTTTTAACAAGCAGGCTGATTATTTCTTTATCAATCCCGTCGATTTGATCTCTTGTATCTTTCATGCACAGTTAAGTGTAAGGCAAAGGAAAGGGCAAAGGCAAGGGGTCTTTATAAGGCAAAGGAAAAGGCATCACCGCGCTTGCGGGACAAGAAGGCAAGGGGTTTGATAAATAAGTTGAGGAAAAAATGAAATCGTGATACAATATCCTTCGAAATTAATAAAAATATTATGGACGATCAAATAGACCCAAATGCTATTAATCCTCAAGGACAAGGTGCTCAGCCCCAGCCTAGCGGCGGGCAGGCAACTGGTGGACAACCAGCAGGAGATCAAGGTGCTCAGCCAGCAGGCGGACAGCCACCAGCAGGAGACCAAGGTGCACAAGCAGGTGGTGCTAAAAAGGATTTAAGCGGAATAATGGAGGAGAATGTTGATATAAGCGGACTTGTTGCGAATGCAGGTAATCAACAGTCTATTGCTGATTTTATTGCTTCTGTTAAGATTCCGGAGCATCCAAATACTAAATTTGATGAGAAGAATTTTGTTGAACTTCTAGCTGGTTCAATATCTCTTACAATGACAGAAAAAAAGAGGATTATTGAAGCTATTCCACAATTATCACAGTTTCAGATAGATGAATTAATGAAGATATTTCAGGAAGAAAAAGGTAAGTTTGCTGAATTAGAAAAGAAGCATGCTGAGCAAGTCAAACAGCTGGAAGAACAGCATAAGGAAGGGTTTGTTGATGAAAAAGCTAAAGCTGAAGAAGAGGTTGCTAAGGCTAAGGAAGATCAGGAGGCTGAGGATTTGAAGAAGAAATTGGGGCTTTAATTTCTGATTTCGGATTTCAGATTTCTGATTCGATTTGATATTTTTCATTTTGGATTTTTTTTGATTTATGTTATATTTCCGTCTCGTATTGAATTTAATGAATAACTTAGTATTAAAATGAATAAAGAAGAATTAGAAAGGAGAACACTGGAATTCAGCAAAAACTTGATTAGGGTAATAAATATGCTACCTAAGAATCAGGTTAATATTCGAATCAGTTGTCAGGTTATTGATTCTGGGACAAGTATTGGGGCAAATTATAGAGAAGCAAATGCCTCAGAATCTCCTAAGGATTTCAAACATAAGATTAATTTATCTTTTAAAGAAGCCAAAGAAACGAAATACTGGCTTGATATTTTAATATCCTACAATTCGGAATTCGTTAGTGAATTGTCAGTTTTACATAAAGAGTCTGATGAACTTATGCGCATTTTTGGAAAAGCAGTAACTACTTGCCGAAATAACGCAAAAATGCAGAATCGCAGATAAGAATGTTAAATTTTGAATCTTAAATGGGATTCAGAAATCCGAAATCCGAAATCAGAATTATATTACTTTTTTACAGCTACTTTTTTTGGTGCCGCCTTTTTCTTTATCTGCACATTAATACCACTAAACTTGAATTTTTTTCCGTCAATATCAATCTTAATATGGGAGCCATCCTTAAATATTCCCTCCAGCATATGTTCTGCGATAGGATCTTCAATTAAGTCCTGGATTTTTCTGCGGACAGGTCTGGCACCATATTCTGGTTTATAGCTAAGTTCAGCGAGTAATTCGATAGCTTGTGGAGTTGCTTCTATAGTTATTTTTTTCTCTTTAAGCCTATCTCCAAGCTCTTTAAGCTGAAGCTTAACAATGTCCTGAATACATTCGTTATTAAGAGGTCTGAATACAATTGTCTTATCTATACGGTTAAGGAATTCAGGTCGGAAATGATCTTTTAGTTCCTTTAATACCTGTTCCTTTTTTTCTTCAAAATCTTCTTCAGCGGCTTTTAATTTATCGCTTGAAAGATTAAATCCAATTTTGGTTGCTTCTTTAGTAAGTTGTTTAGCGCCAAGGTTGCTTGTCATTATAATAATAGTGTTTCTAAAATCGACCTTTTTACCTTTTGCATCTGTTAAATAACCGTC
>JAUXDO010000062.1 GCA_030618315.1 Candidatus Peregrinibacteria bacterium
CATATCTCTTAGTAATTGGCGGTCATTTTTTAATTGATCATCGATACGATTTACTGAATGCATCACGGTTGTGTGATTCCTTTTTCCTAGCAGGCTTCCAATTTTAGCAAGTGACATTCTGAGTTTGGTTTTTGCTATATACATTATTACCTGACGAGGAACCATACATTCACGAGCGCGGGAAGCGCCGATTACATCACTTCTGGAAACAGTATAGTAGTTTGAAACAGATTCTATCAGGGCATCAATAGTAACAGCGCTTCTTGAAACAGGGTCTCCGGCGGCATAGCCGATTATCTTAATCTCTTTTTTCGTTTCACGAAGCATTTCGGCGATAGATTTAACAGTAGGAGAAGTGTGATCCAGTTCATAATTAGCAATAGCCCTATTTAAAACTCCCTCAAGAGCGCGAACAGAATTGGTTACATTAAACGCAATAAATTCTAAAACATCATTATTAATAAAAACCTGCGCCTCCTGACATTTATTATGCAGAATCGCTAATCTTGTTTCATAGTCAGGCATTTTAACATCTACAGTCATTCCGGATTCAAAACGTGAAGTAAGACGTTCTTCAAGAAGCTTTAATTCCTGTGGCGGTCTGTCTGAACTGATGATGATTTGCTTACCTGATTCGTAAAGTGCATTGAATGTATGGAAGAACTCTTCCTGAGTACGGTCTTTATTTGCGATAAACTGAATATCATCGATAATTAAACAATCTACTCTTCTGTATTTATTACGGATACTGTTCATGCTTCTGGATTGAATCGCAGTTACCACTTCATTAACAAAGTTTTCAGTAGTCGTGTAAACCACAAATTTACTAGGGTCATTACGAGTTATCTCATTACCTGTAGCTTGAAGCAAATGAGTTTTCCCAAGTCCTACACCACCATATATAAATAATGGGTTATATTTATTGCCTGGATATTTGGCAACATTCTGACATGCGGCATGAGCCAATCTATTTTCAGGAGCGGTAACAAAATTCTCCAGTGTATATTTTGGATTGAATATCTTAGTTACAACACCTTCCTTTGATACTTTTTCGTTTTTATTAGGTAGCTTTCTGGCGGGGTTTTCCGGGAAGTGCTTTAAAATATCAACCACACGCGGATCAGCTTCAGAAAGCGAGTTATCCACAGAATAAGTAATCTCTTTTATAGACGGATCAATGTTCTTTGCGGCTTTTAATGTCATTTTTGCAAAATGAGACATATGCCAATTTGAATAAAAAGGAGTCGGCAAACCAATATTTAAAACTCCATCTTTAAAAGAAAGAGCAGCAGTATTTTTAAACCATGTAATAATTTGAGCTCTATCCAGCTCTTCAGACAATTTTTTGATTATTGAAACCCACTGGTCTTTTAAATTCATAATTTAGGAACTTCAAAAAATTAAAATATATTGTCCGAGAAAATTTGGATATTTATTTTTTTATTGGAAGACTATACTAACAAATATTTCAATCTTTAAAAGCGTATTCGATTGACGGAAGAGAGTGATAGTATATTGATACTTGAAATTTGATAATAAAAGGGATTTCTCGACTCTCTCTGGTCGCTCGAAATGACGATTACCAAAGGGTTGGGAGGGCGGATTTTCTCTACGAGAAAATCCGCCCTCCCACCAACAAATTCGCCGTCATTCCGAGCAAAGTTTACGTAGTCGAGGAATCCCTTTTCTTAAATCTAATTAAACAAATTCATTATATCGTGCCACGTAATAACAAATATAAGCCCCATTAATAGAACAAAACCTGTTGAATGAATAATTCCTTCCCATTTTGGACTTGGACGCTTGCGGGTAATAGCCTCGAAAATAATAAACAGAAAGCGACCACCATCCAACGCCGGAAAAGGCATAATATTTATTACACCCAGAGAAATTGAGATAAGAGCCGTAAATTGTAGCAGTGCCATAAATCCCTGCTGAACGAAGTAATGAGTCATTTTAGCAATGCCCACAGGACCAGCCACACCCTCAGGTACAGTCAGTTTTGCGACTAAGCTAACAATAACGTCTCCAAGCATTTTAACCGTTAATACGGAAAGTCTGCCGACCTCTTTAACTGCATAATAAGGAGCCGAATAAAAAGGATAACTGACTTCTTTTACGTTAAGAACCATTTGTTCATCTGATATTACAAAACCAAGCTTTCCATTCTCATCCGTTGTAACATCCAAAAATATTTCTTCACCGTCACTAATAACCATGAGATTCACAGGTTCGTTAGGAGAAAGTAATTCTGATAAGGTATCTGCCTTTGGTACTAATTTATTATTTATACCTACAATAACATCACCTGTTTTTAAATCTGTATCAGCAAGTACAGATCCCTCTGAAATTTCATGTATATAAAGTACGTTCTCCACCTCTACAATCCCGCTCTCAATCCCCTTCTCTAAATCAGATGGAGTAACTAAAAAGGGTTTCATACCAACAGTAAAACCGATTGAAATAATAACCCATGCAAGCAAAAAATTCATAATAACACCTGCAACAATAACCGATGTCCGTCTGAGTAGTGATTTAGAAGCAAAACTTTTACTATCCTTAATTACCTTGGGATCCGCACTGTCTTCACCATACATCCTTACAAAACCACCAAATGGAATCCAGTTTAATGTATATTCAGTTCCCTTCTTATCTTTAAATAATTTTTTGGCTTTTGGAGGCAGGCCCAAACCAAATTCCTCAACTTTTATACCTGCTTTTCTCGCCATTACAAAATGCCCAAGTTCATGAACGAGTATAAGAATTGAGAATACAATTAGGAATGCGGTTATTGTTATTATTATCATAATTTTGTAAGGACTAAGGAGTAAGGACTAAGGAGTAAGCCGTTTTGCTTAATCCTACTTATTCCTTACTTCTTAGTCCTTAGTTCTTAAGTTATACGGTCATTACATCAGTCTCTTTTGTCTTAGCGGTCTCATCGACTTTTTTATTAAAATCATCTACAACATTCTGTAGTTTCTTCTCAAAACCAGAAAACTCATCTTCACTTATCTCTTTGTTCTTTTCCAACGTCTCCAGCTGACTTTTTCCCTCATGACGTGCATTTCGAACTGAAATCTTGGCATCTTCAGCATATTTATTCACTAATTTAACCAATTCCACTCTGCGCTCCTCGGTTAATGGCGGAAGTATTAAGCGAATCATTATACCGTCATTAGTTGGATTAAGACCCAAATTTGCGTTTGTTATCGCCTTTTCAACATTAGGTAACTGATCACGGTTCCACGGCTGAATTGCAATTTGATTTGATTCAGGGATTGATATGCTGGCAATACCTTTTAAAGGCATAGTGGTACCAAAACTTTCAACCAATACATTTTCAACCAAAGCAGCATTAGCTCTACCGGTTTGTAGTTTTCCAAATTCTTCATGCAAATAATCAAAAGCATCCTGCATCTTACTTTTAGCGTCATTTATAATTTGATCTGACATTCTTAAATAATTAAAAATTAAAAATTATGAATTACGAATTATGATACTAAAGTACCGATTTTTCCGCCCTTCGCAGCCTTAAGGATATTCCCTTTTTTATACATATTAAATACTACAATCTCCATTCCGCTATCCCTGCACAAAGAAAAGGCAGTTTGATCCATCACTTTTAAATTCTTGGAAATAACTTCTTTATAAGAAATCTTTTTATACAATTTTGCCTTCTTATCTTTTTTAGGATCAGCTGAATACACACCATCAACATTAGTAGCCTTAAGAATTACGTCACATCCAAGTTCAACTGCTCTAAGAGCAGCTGCAGTATCAGTTGTAAAATACGGATTACCTGTTCCTCCAGCGCAAATTACAATCCGTTTCTTTTCCAGA
Organism: Candidatus Peregrinibacteria bacterium; assembly: GCA_030618315.1. Taxonomy (GTDB): domain Bacteria; phylum Patescibacteriota; class Gracilibacteria; order UM-FILTER-43-11; family UM-FILTER-43-11; genus JAFGCT01. The sequence continues at coordinate 3,844 of JAUXDO010000062.1, forward strand.
TGGCGCATAGCACGACGACGGATATATGGTTCAGCAATCTGAGGCAAATCAAGTGCTGTCGCAACACGACATGCAACTCCCATTCTTTCAATCGCACTTTGCAAAGCAACACCATTCATTATAGTTGCCATCATTCCCATATAATCAGATGTTGTTCTTTCAATTCCGGCATCTTTGGTATCCCTATATCTCCAGATATTCCCCCCGCCATTAACAACCACCACCTCAATTTTATTCTTATTTAAGGAAGCAATTTCTTTTGCGATATTATTAAGAGACTTGGTGCATATTCCATTACCACGATCACCTAGTACCTCACCAGAAATTTTTAACATTATACGCTTGTATCCCTTCTTTTTGATTGGCATAAGATTTTTGTTATCTGTTCTCAATCATCTTATATGTTTACCAAAAAAGAATCAAACTGAATTAGATATTTGAGAAAAACAGAAGGCGCGATTGGCCACCCGCGCCTTCTGTTTTTAATAATTAATTTAAAGTACAAACTTCTTCTGATGCAAAATATCCTTCGCCTTATCAGAAGCTCTGCGTGAAGCCGATTCAATTGTATTACCAGCCTGATCTGCAATCAAAATCATCAAGCGCAATTGATCGTCTTCATAAAGCTGATCCGCATCATCTCTTCTTAGAACTATAAAACCAGCTCCTTTTAAGTTGATTGATAGATATTGATAATCACCATTTGAAATTATCTGGGATTTTGTTTTGTCGTAATCTGCAAAAGCCTCTGGTGTAAGATCTTCGCCAGTTGAATAAATCACTCTATAGCTTTCCTCAAATGGATTTTTTAACATCAACACACCTTCATGACTCTCTGTAATAGTTATTAATTTATCGACCAAAGCTTTTGAAAGCATATTTATGTCATCACGATAAATGCCCATCAATTTATTTATTTCAAACAAAGAAAGGAGCATTGTATTTGTTGTATTCAACCTATCGTTTACAGCACCAATAACCGATAGTAAAAATTCCACTCCAGCTTCTGAATCTTCTTTTAGCAATTTTTCAAAATCTTCTTTGGAAATTGAAAGCAAAGTAACATCTGTGAGAGCTCTCGCTGAAGCAGGTTTTATAACTACTCCTGAAAGAACACCTTCACCCAGAATCTCACCTGACTTTAATTCCGCAATAACCTTTTCATTCCCATCAGATGTCTTTTTATTTATCTCAATTTCACCACTCAGTATCAAATAAAAATTGTGGTCTTCGTCACCTTCTTTAAAAATAAAACTGCCAGCATCAGACTTCACCTCATGTGAAATATGAAGAATGTTCTGAATATGCATCAAACCCGTTGATTGTGCTGTTTGTGTAGTCATGGATTTAAGTTGAACGTTGTATGATTTAAGCATTAAGTTAGTTTCGAGTTTTAAACCACCCAACCGTAGGCGACAATAATCATTGTTGCATTCGGTAGAATGGTTTGAGCTTTTAAGTAACTACTTGCGCTGTCTGCAATCTATTTTGTAATGACTCAAGATCAGTTGCTTTCGAAAGAGCTTCATCCGCAGTAATCAAACCTTGTTTGAATAGATTTTCAAGCGCTTTATCCATTAAAATCATTCCTTCATCCGCATTGATCTGCATAATGGATGGAATCTGGTGGGTTTCACCCTGAGAAATACAATTTCTAATCGCATCATTAACAATCATATATTCTCTGGCCGCAACACGGCCTTCACCATCCGCCCTGGGAAGCAATAGTTGTGAAAGAACACCTCTCAAAGTATTAGAAAGCTGTGCTCTAATCTGTTGCTGTTGATATGCAGGGAAAACATCGATAATTCTATCGACCGTCTGTGCCGCATCGCTGGTATGTAATGTTGAAAAAACCAAATGACCGGTTTCAGCAAGTGTTATTGCAGCTGCAATGGTTTCTAAATCACGCATTTCCCCAACCATAATAACGTCAGGATCCTGACGAAGTGCACCCTTAATTGCATCAGTAAAGCTATGTGTATGATTATTGAGTTCTCTTTGTGTAATTAAGCATTGCTTGTTCTTATAAACAAACTCAATTGGATCTTCAATTGTGATTATATGAGCTTTTCTACTCGCATTAATATAATCGATAATTGATGCCATCACAGTAGACTTACCCATTCCGGTAGAACCGGTAATCAGAACAAGCCCATTAGGCTGCATCGCCAAATATTTTGCAGTATCACCAAGTCCGAGTTCATCCATTGTTGGAATATTTTCACTAATAACCCTGAAAGCAATTGCTGAACCATTCTTTTCTCTATAAACATTCACACGAAAACGGCTCAGATCAGGAATTGAGTAAGAAAAGTCAATTTGATGATCCTTCTCAAACATTTCCTTTTGCTGGTCGGTCATAATGGCATCTATTGCACCATCAATATCCTCATTTGTTAAAACTGAAAACCCCTCAAGAGCAACTACTTCTCCATTTTTCGTACGTATTACAGGCGGCTGCCCAACCTGTATATGAAGATCGGGTGATCCGGACTCTAATACGCCTTTCATGATGTTGTTTAAATCGATTGCCATATTATTATTACAAGATTAGTTATTACAAGATTAGCTATTAATAATGCTAATAATGAACGGTGCGCTATATAAATAATCTTGTAATCTTGTAATAGCGAAGCGTTTGTAATCTTGTAATGATATTATCTATATATTATACCAAAAAAACGGCTATAAATCAAGCCGTAACGCACGCCATCAGGCCTATTTCCTATCCCAAATCAACGCTCCATTGGTATAAGAATAAGGATGACTGTTA
>JAUXDO010000112.1 GCA_030618315.1 Candidatus Peregrinibacteria bacterium
ACCGAAGGCGCGGATTGCAATCCGCGCCTTCGGTTTTTTCATAATTAATTGGAAAGAGGTCAAAAAAACTGTTACTATTATTTCCGAACGTCACATAAAAAAATACTACCCATGGCACAACCAAAATTTACAATATTCTCCGGTTCATCGCATCCGGAACTCGCTAAGAAAGTAGCACAAGCGACTAAAAAGAAGCTTGGAAAAATTACTCTTACGGACTTTTCCTGTGGTGAAAAATATGTGGCACTTGGGCAAACTGTTCGGGGACAGGAAGTATTTTTAATACAAACCTGTAGAGATCAGTTGGTAAATGAGGATTTAATGCAATTGTTTTTAATGATTAATGCGGCAAAACTTTCTTTCGCAAGCAAAATTCACGTTATAATTCCTCATTTTGGTTATGCAAGACAAGACAAAGTACATGTGCCGAGAGAACCGATTAGTGCAAAGGTAATGTCCGATCTTATTGTAACGGCTGGGGCTGATAGCGTAGTTGCTTTTGAGCTTCATGCAGATCAGGCACAAGCATTTTTTGATGTTCCGGTGGATAATATCAGCGTTCACAGATTGTTTGCTAAATATTTTAAGGATAAAAAGTTAAAAAATGTAACTGTTGTTTCTCCGGATGCCGGTGGTGCGAAAAATGCAAAGAAATTTGCTGATGATATTGGTGCGCCAATTGCGATTCTGCATAAAGCCAGACCTGCACACAATAAAGCGATTACGACTCATGTTGTTGGTGATGTTAAAGGCAGAACATGTGTTATTTATGACGATATGATTGATACAGCAGGTAGTGTTGCTGCAGCTCATGAAGCCCTTTCTGCACAAGGAGCAAACAAAGATATGTATTTGGCTGTAACTCATCCTATCTTTTCCGGACCTGCTCCGGCAAGACTTGCTAAGGCTGGCTTTAAAGAGGTTATTGTTACAGATACAATGCCTATTTCAAAAGAAAAGCAGTTCAAGGGGTTAAAACAAATCAGTATCGCACCCCTTATTGCTCATATAATTTCAAACATCACAGAAAATAAGTCTGTGAGCCAACTATTCTATTAATTTTTAATTTTAATAATGATGAAAGTTGCCATTAATGGTTTCGGTCGTATAGGCCGACAAATTCTTCACATAATAATGCAAACCGATACCAATTTGGAAGTGGTTGCGATTAATGATTTGACTGACAATGAGATGCTCGCTCATTTATTTGAATTTGATTCAACGTATGGTAGGTATCCCGGTAGTGTAAAATTGGAAGGGGATAATATGATAGTTGATGGAAAATCAATTAAGTTATTCGCTGAAAGAGACCCTGAAAAATTACCATGGAATGAGCTTGGAGTTGATATTGTGATGGAATGCACAGGTGTTTTTAGAACTCACGAAAAAGCCAGTCTGCACATTCAGGCGGGTGCTAAAAAAGTTATTCTTTCTGCGCCGGCAAAAGGAGATAAGGGTGCAGATAGCACTATTGTTATGGGTGTAAATGAAGAGGTGTACAAGCCGGAAGATCAGATAATTTCTAATGCCAGTTGTACAACAAACTGCCTGGCGCCATTTGCAAAAGTTTTACAGGATAGCTTTGGAATTAAGAGAGGGATTATGACAACTATTCACGCTGTAACTACCAGCCAGAAGATATTGGATATGGCTGATAAAGATATGCGTCGTGCCAGAAGCTGTATGATGAATATGATTCCAACAACAACAGGTGCTGCCAAGGCTGTAGGACTGGTTATTCCGGAGATAGAGGGGAAATTAACAGGTATGGCTGTAAGAGTTCCTACTCCTACTGTGTCACTTGTGGACTTAACTGTTGAACTTGAAAAAGATGCAACTGCCGAAGAAATTAATTCCGCTTTTGCAAAACGAGAACAAGAAATTCCACACATTTTAAAAGTTGAAAATCGAAAATTAGTTTCAAAAGATTTTCAAATGGATTCTCACTCGTCAATAATCGATGCCCCAAGCACTATGGTGATGGGCGGAAATATGGCTAAAATACTCGCATGGTATGACAATGAGTGGGGGTATAGTTGTAGAATGGTTGATCTTGCTGATTATATATCAAAAAAATAATTCCGATTGTGGCTCATGTTGTGGCTCATGTTGTGGCTCAAATAGTTGACCACAATTGGAGCCACGCGAAGCAGAGCCACCATTGGAGCAACAATACGAAATATGAAAATAACAAGCTACGGTGCCGCATTAGAAGTCACAGGCTCACAACACCTATTGGAGGTTAATGGTAAAAAGATTTTACTTGATTGTGGTCTTTTCCAGGGAAGGCGTAAGGAGGCTGATGAAAAGAACAGGAAGTTTTTACACGACCCAAAAGAGGTTGATGCAATGATTCTTTCTCATGCGCATATCGATCATAGTGGTAAGATTCCTTTTTTGGTTAAGGAGGGATTTAAGGGAGTAATTTATTCCACAAAAGCTACAAAAAATTTGTGCGCAATTATGCTTATGGATAGTGCATATATACAGGAAAGTGATGCAAGATATGCAGCAAAAAAACTTAAAAATGCCGCAATTCCAATTGAGCCTCTTTATACTTCTGAAGATGCAGAATATTGTCTTCAATTTTTCAAAACATTGCCATTTGATAAAAAATTCAAATTATATGAAGGTATTGAAGTTACACTTCGCGAAGCTGGGCATGTACTTGGTTCAGCGATGATTGAGTTAAATATTACTGATCAGGAAGATGGAAAAACCAAAAAGCTTATATTTACCGGAGATATGGGACGATGTAAATTACCGATTATAAATGACCCGTATAAATTTGAATCAGCTGATTATTTGATGATAGAAAGTACATACGGAAATAGAACTCATGCGCCAATTGAAGAAGGTATTCCGGAGCTTGCAAGAGTGATTAACAGAACAATAAAAAGAGGAGGGAAGATTATCATTCCTTCATTTGCTTTCGAACGTACACAGGAGTTGATATATGGTTTACATTTACTGGCTGATAGAAATGAAATTCCAAAGAATCTGCCGATTTTTATTGATAGTCCCCTTGCAACAAATCTTACAACTATTTTTCAAAAACATATTGAACTTTACGATGAAGAAATCAGAAAACATTTTAATTTAGACCATAATCCATTTAAGCCACATCAGCTTAAACATACCAATAACGTTGAAGAATCAAAGAGTCTAAACTTTTTTATCGGACCCTGCGTTATAATTTCTGCAAGTGGAATGTGTGAAGCTGGTCGTATTCGTCACCACCTTAAAAACAATATTGAGGACCCTAAAAATACAATTGCAGTTGTTGGTTACATGGCAGAGCATACATTGGGTAGAAAAATTGTTGATGGCGCTCCATCTATTAAGATTTTCGACCAGATGTACAAAGTAAATGCAGAGGTTGTGATTTTAGAATCGTTTAGCGCACATGCGGATATGAATGATTTGGATGATTTTGTGAATAATATCAAAGGTCTAAAAAAGGTTTTACTGGTACACGGTGAAGAAGATCAATCCGGACCAATGGCGGAAAGAATTAAGGCAAGCACTGAGGCTGAAACTGTAATTGTAAAACCGG
>JAUXDO010000066.1 GCA_030618315.1 Candidatus Peregrinibacteria bacterium
AAGAAACAATTTTCGCACAATATTAATCGTGTAATCGGACGTAACCCGATACCCGAAGGCGCGCAAGCGCTTGCGCGCCTTCGGGGGGTTAATAATTGTCATTTGTCCGACGAATATAATAAATTTGATAAATATGTGACAAATTTGCAATTACAATTCCACAAAAACCATCCAAACAAAAACCCACATCCTCGTTTTCAATGGCAAAAATCATTCCATGATCATTATATACGTAATGATTCGGATTTCGATTATCACATGGAATATATTATTTGGAATCCTCAAAAGCACAATATGCCTGACGACTGGCCATGCATATTCACCAATCCAAAATATGAGGACTTAATCGATGAATGCATTTAATAACAATTAAAAATTTATAGCTTAAAAATGAAAAATTATGTCATCAAAAATTTATAGTATTGAGCTGTCCGGTCTGGATGGCAATTTGGTTGAGATTGAGGTTGATAACCGTTCTGGCTGTAAACCTGCCTTTGCTATGGTCGGGCTTCCCGATACAGCGATGCAGGAAGCACGTGAAAGAGTATTTAGTGCAGTTAAAAACTCTAAATATATTTTTCCCCGAGGAAAAGTGGTCGCGAATCTTGCACCAGCCGATTTGAAAAAAACGGGAGCGCGTTATGATTTAGCTATCGCAATCGGTGCAATAAGACTTTATCAAAATATTCCTGAGCATCATTTTCAGGAAACGATTTTTTTAGGTGAATTAGCCCTAAATGGCAGAATGCGACCAATAAACGGGATACTTGCCAGCGTTGAATTTGCAAAGAAAAAAGGATTTAAGTCGGTAATATTGCCGAAAGAAAATGCTGCTGAAGCCGCACTTATTCCGGATATAAAGATCGTCCCAGCTGGGTGCTTACGGGAAGCTATTGAATATCTTTCGGATAATATTAGTGTACTTCCTGTTAAACCATCGATTAAAAAAGAAGTACCACCTGTTAAGGTTGATATGGCGATTGTTAAAGGTCAGGCACAGGCAAAAAGAGCTCTGGAGATAGCGGCAGCTGGCAGTCATAATGTTCTTTTAAATGGTAGCCCTGGTTCCGGTAAAACATTGATGGCAAAAGCGTTTCAGGGCATTCTCCCAAAAATGTCGCATGACGAAGTATTGGAAGTGACTAAGATTTATTCTGTTGCCGGACTTTTGCCAAAATCTCAACCACTTATTTCACATAGGCCATTTCGCCTTATTCATCACACAGCATCGGCTATTAGTATTGTTGGAGGAGGAAATATTCCGGGTCCGGGTGAAATATCTTTGGCTCATCGCGGAGTTTTGTTTATGGATGAAATTGCTGAATTTCCTACTCAGGTTTTAGAAGTTTTGAGACAGCCAATGGAAGATCGGGTAATCACAATTTCAAGAGCGAGAGGAAGTATTACCTACCCTGCACAATTTATACTGATTGCTGCTATGAATCCATGCCCATGTGGTTATTTAAATGCTGAAAATACGAATAAAGCATGTACATGTGAGCGGTGGAGAATTGAGAGGTATAAAAAGAGACTATCGGGACCACTGTTGGATAGATTTGATATGCAGTTAAACATTCAACCCGTTCCTCATAACAAATTAATCAATCAGGAAAAAGGTGAAACATCTTCATCGATTCAAAAAAGAATTGAAAAGGCGGTTCGAACTCAGCAAAAGAGATTTATGGATTACCCTATACAAAGAAATTCCGAAATGGACAACAGGATGATTAACAAATTGTGTGTTTTGGACAGTAAAAGTCAGGACATATTGGAAATGGCGATAAAACAATTTGATTTATCGGCACGGGCATATTTTAGGATAATCAAATTAGCCAGAACGATTGCAGACATTGAGGGATGTGATGATATTTGCACTGCTCATGTATCAGAGGCTTTGCAGTATAGAATAAAACGTTGACTTTTTCTTGAAATAAAGTTATACTTTAGATAACTTTGTTATACTTTCTAAAAACTATATAAATGTATTCAAAACAATTATTAATCAAAATTAATGAAGATATGTTGGGCGATTTGCAAGGTATTGCTAAGCAAATGGGACTTAAAGTTTCCACATTTGCACGCATGGTGCTAAAAAATTATCTAAATGAAAAAGAAATGGACAGACAGGATATTGAAGTATTAAAACGACATAGAAACGAAAAAACTTACGATTTCAATGAATTTATAAATGAGCTATATAATGAATATCAACACGACAAAAAGAGCAAAAAGAGAGCTTAAGTATTTACATAAGAGCAACCCCAAACAGGCAAAAAAAATCATTGATTCTATTTACAAAATTGGCGCTAATCCATATTTACATGGCGCTATTAAATTAACTGATTTGAATGAATACAGATTTAGAGTTGGTAATTACCGTATTTTATATTGCACTGACCGCAATACACAAATCGTTACAATCATTTCTGTCCTACATCGAAAGGATGCTTACCGATTTTAAATTCAAATAATATGACATCAGTAAGCCAAATAAGGACATGTCACCAAAAATAAGATTGCTATTTTTTGATATAAGTGCTATACTTGAGTAACAACGAAGAATTAAAAAAATAAGTTGTCTCTAAATAATTATTAATTAGTATATAAAATAAAATATGAATGATAAAAAATTATCGAACTGGATAAAGAAAAAAACAAATCCAGCGAAGCATGTACAAAAAAGTCATGCACAAAGTAAACCCGTACAGAGCGGTCAACATTTTACTAAACCAGTGAATCCAAAAAAAACGGAGCACACACATTCCCGACCACATCCAAAAAAGAAATTTACAAAAGGGTCAGGTGGAAAGAAGCTAAGAGTAATACCTCTTGGTGGTTTAGAAGAGGTTGGAAAAAATATAATGGCCATAGAGTATGGCAACGACATTATAATTATAGATTGTGGCATGTCTTTTGCCGGTCCTGAAATGCTAGGTGTTGATTATATAGTGCCCGATGTTACGTATCTTGCTCAAAGAAAACGTAATATTAAAGCTATTATTTTCACACATGGTCATCTGGATCATATAGGTGCGACACAATATATTTTGCCACAACTGGGTAACCCACCCATGTATGCGACCAAGTTGACTGCAGGTCTTCTTAAAAATAGACTGCGTGAATTTGGTTTAGATAAATCAGCCAAAATAACTGAAATTAATGAAACAACAAAGATTAAATTAGGTTCTTTCGACATTGAATTCTTCCGTGTTAATCACAGTATCCCGGATGGAGTTGGTGTATTTATTGGTTCTCCAGCAGGCAATTTAGTTCACACAGGTGATTTTAAATTCGACCATTCCCCTGCAATAGATAAGCCTGCAAATATGCAGCGCATAGCAGAAATTGGGAATAAGGGAATTGATGTACTGTTGATTGATAGTACAAATGCTGTTAAGCCAGGATTTTGTCTTTCAGAAAAAGAAGTTGCTAAAAATTTAGAAGAAGTAATTTCAAAAACTAAAGGCAGATTGATTATCGCATCCTTCTCATCTTTGATTGGACGCATTAATCAGATTTGCGAACTTGCCATTAAATATAATAGAAAGGTGTTTTTATCCGGAAGGTCGATGATTGATAATATGAAATTGGCAGAAAATTTGGGATATACAACGTTCCCAAAGGGATTTGTGAAAAAAATTGGTCCTCAGGCTAATTCAATCCCACCAAGCCAATCGATTATTCTTACTACCGGTGCTCAGGGGGAGACATTAAGTGCTCTTACCAGAATGGCTATCGGCGAACACTCACAGGTAAAAATCCGTGAAGGTGATACTGTTGTTATTTCTGCCAGTCCTATTCCAGGCAACGAGCTCGCCATAGTAAGTGTTATAAATAATTTGTATAGACAGGGGGCAAAAGTGATTACAAACGGTGATATGGATATTCATACATCAGGGCATGCTCATAAAGAGGAAATTAAACTGATGTACTCATTAATTAAGCCTAGATGCTACGTTCCGATTCATGGAGAACTTTATATGCGTGCTGGCCATGCAGAGATGATGAGGAATGTTGTTGAAAAAAACATTCTTGTAACATTGCTTGAGAGTAATGGTGATGTATTGGAAGTAACCAAGCAAGGCACTCGAAAGTCCAAACAAAAGATTCCGGCCAATGATATTTTGATCGATGGTTTAGGTTTTGGTGACATCGGTTCAAGAGTTATTCAGGACCGTAAAATAATGTCTGAAAATGGACTACTGATTATTTTGTTTAAGGCTTATGAAAATACTAAACGTATTATTGCTGAGCCGGATATAATCTCCCGAGGTCTTGTTTATGTAAAGGAATCGCAAGAGTTTGCACAGGAAACCAAAAAAGTTGCTCAAAAAGCTTTTGAGCAAATAACTAATGAGAACAGAAAAATCGGTCTTAAAGATTTGAAGATTGAACTATCAAGACATATCTCCAGATACATCAGGAAGAGACTGAGGAGAGAGCCAATGATTATTCCGATTGTGATGTACTCTTAATGCTTAAATCTCAATATCCAAGCACTAAATTTCAAACAAAATTCAATATTCAAATTTCAACAGACAAACCGCACCTCTGAAGGTGCGAATAATTATTCGCACCTTCAGAGGGTGTAATTAATTGTATGTATTCCATATTACGTTTGAATTTTGATAATTGGAATTTGAAGTTGTTTGGAATTTATGATTTAAGATTTGGAATTTTCGTAAATACGATATACGATGTCATTGGTATCTTTTTAAAATAAAAATTAAAATATGTTCTACATCTACATCTTAATATTTATTATCGGACTTGCGTTTGGGAGTTTTGCCAGTGTAATTATTCACAGACTTCATACCGAAGAGAAGGGGATTCTTTTTGGCAGATCAAAATGTCCAAAATGCGGTGTAAAATTAAAGATAATTGATTTGATTCCAATAATCAGTATTTTTTCCAGTAAATTTGAGTGCAGATACTGCAATAAACCAATTTCAATAATTTACCTTATTCAGGAACTTGTGATGGGGGGTATGTTTTTATTAACCACTTATTTAGTTGGCATCAGCAGTATTCCAATATTGATTTTTTATTTATTTATAACATTCATTTTTGTTGTTTTAAGTATTTATGACTTAATGTACAAAGAGGTGGCAGACAGGGTTGTTTTACCTGCGTTTGTAATCAGTTTTTTGTTTATGGGATTCGCTGGCATTTACTCATTTGCAAATCTCGCTATGGCAGTGGGAATCCCAGTGGTATTTTTTGGACTATTATTTTTCGGCTCAAAAGGTAAATGGCTTGGTGGTGGCGATATTAGAATTGGTGCTTTGATGGGTGCATTACTCGGCTGGCCTGGTATTTTAATTGGATTGTTCTTGGGATATTTGTTGGGTGCTGTGTTTAGTTTAATCGGATTGCTATCGAAAAAGCTGACCAGAAAAAGCCAAATCCCATTCGCTCCTTTTTTACTAATTGGAACTTATATAGCAATGTTTTGGGGAAAGGAGGTTATTAGTTGGTATCTACATGTTTTGTAGATATGCATTAAGCTAAAATTTTGTGGACATACTTAAATAGTGAATGGTGGGTTGTCTTTTCCAAACCCAAGTGAATCACTAGTTAAAGTATCTAAATCAGGATATTGTCTTTTTATTGTTGCCAATTTTACCATTGTTCCGGTTTCCTTCCTGTTATCACTGCAAAAGCCTGTAGCTATTCTGTCTAAAGCAAATTTGCGATCCGCATGTGCTTCGTCTTTTTTAATTGAAGCGATTTCTTCATGATGCATTCCTAATAACCAAGCTGGAGGTGGATTGTGTCCACTTGATACAAAACTGCTAACCAACCCTCTTCTCAATGCCTCTCGTGTGATATCAAAAGCATCAAGTTGTTTTGTTAATAAAACAAGTGCATATGCCCTGATTCTTGTTAAATTTTCTACACATTTCACTTCAAATACGCTTGTTTGCTCCATTAATTTTTTTCTTTTGTCTTCTTCCCAGGCATCAAAAGATAATCTTGGCATATGTTTTGCAAACAGCTCTTCTGTGTTTAAATGTTTTCTTAAACCACTTTCTACATAAGCCACTAATATACCAAATAATTCTTCAACCCCTAATAGCTTTTCATCAAACACTGTTAATATTCCCTCAATTTGGCCGCTTAAAACATCATCTATTTTTATTCTTTTTTGTTCTAAATAAGCAACAAGACCATTAATGTATTTTTCATTATAATCTTTAAGTAACAGCTCTTGTATATGAATGGTTATATTATCCTTCATGTATTGTTATACAATGTGTATTATATATTTTGGAAATAAGCTTATATTA
>JAUXDO010000068.1 GCA_030618315.1 Candidatus Peregrinibacteria bacterium
ATATCTGATGAAGAGACTGAATAGTCCTGCTTCGCGTTGGGCTGGCTATCGCCGTGGGGCAACTCGGATTACCTCGTGTAGGGCTAGCCTCCGGCTGTGGATAATATATATTCCACGTCCGAAGGACAGCCCTACAACGAAGTTAGCCCCACGTTCGTAATCGAACAGCCCAACAATTGTAACCAATTAGAAACGTGCAAAGATTTTACCTCCAATCACCAGATCTAAAAAGAAACTTGGTAACAATTACCGATAAGCGCATTGTGCACCAAACCAGTCGTGTACTTCGAATGTGGCAGGATGATGAATTCCGTATTTTTGATGAAAAAGGAAACGAGCATCTCGTTAAAATAATCGAAATCAATCAACGAAAAATACTGGCTCGTGTAATAGGTCCGATTGAAAACAAGGCTGAACCGTCAATCAACGTAACTTTGTATCAGGCAATTCCAAAAAAACCCGCTCTTTTTGAGCTTATAATTCAAAAAGCAACGGAAATAGGAGTAACTGAAATATTTCCTCTGATAACTGAGCGTACGGAAAAGCGTCGTCTGGGAAAATTTGACCGTATGTTATCTATAATCATGGAAGCCACTGAACAATGCGGAAGAACAAAAGTTCCTGAGCTTCGTCATCCTATAAATTTTGAAGAAGTAATTGGAAATATAAAAAATGCCTACATCGGTTATGAATATGAAGGAAAGAAATTTCTATCGGATTACAAAGATTTACACAAAGAAAAAGATGTACAGATTATAATCGGTCCCGAAGGTGGCTTCAGTCAGCAGGAAATTGAATTAGCTGAAAAATCAGACGCAAAATCGTTTACCCTCGGTCCGCGAATTTTACGCACGGAGACGGCTGCGATATCGGCTTTGAGTTTAGTGTTGTTGAATGGGGAGTGAAGGGATTTCTCGACTTCGCTCGAAATGACGGCTATTCGCTTAGAGGAAGGCGGATTTTTTCTTTTGGAAAAAATCCGCCTTCCTAATTAATAGGTTATCGTCATTTCGACTAACCCTGAGCGTAGTCGTAGGGGCATGGAGAAATCGCTTCCTATTCCACCACACACTCACCAATCACATACGTATCAATATTTCTACTGGCTCCTACTTACTACACATTTACCCAGCACATATGTGTCGATATTCCCACTTGAGCACCCATTGCATGCATTTCCGTATGTAATTCCATCATCGCCACAAACCGGAGCGTAGACATCTGAGCATACATCTGCAGTCTTTTGTCCTTCGGTGCAAGTTTCCCATGCTACTTCCTCAACTACTTCCTCAACATCTTCTTCATCGTCACCGCCGACCAAATCACCAATCTTATCCGCTGTTTCACCAATTGCATCAACAGTTTCACCAACTGCATCCACAGTATCTTCAACATCTTCTTTGATATCAATTACCGTATCTGTAACTCCATCGACTTTGTCTTTTACACGATCATACTCCTCGGTAACGTTATCTCTTTTTTCAATAAAAGAATTACGAATACTATCCGCATAATTACTTACAAAAGGAATTTGAAGGATTATATAAAGTCCGACAATCACAATGGCTGCATAAGCTAAATTTTTAAGCATAATATTTGTAGTTAAATAACATGTCTATTGTAGCCAAAAAGAGTACTTAGGTCTACCTAATGTTAAAATGAATTCATCAACGTCTTTTTTTACAGCAATTCCTTCCTCTTCATTTCCATCTAAAAAGTAAACAAATTCAAGTTCATCATCATCATTTTTATATTCATCGCGGAATTTTTTTGCGATATCAACAGGGGCCATTATCTTGCGTCCATTTAAGAATGAAAGAGGGAAGTCAATTCCGGCTTTTCCTTCCTGTTTTTGATAAGCATCATAAACAAGCTCAGAACAAACCATGCTGTCACGTGTTTCAAAGTCAAAATTAAAGTCATACGGTTTTCCATAATTCTCAAATGCTCTTACAAGTGAGAGCAGTATATCCTGTTTTTCAAGCTTTGGCCTAAGAGTCACAACATAATCCGCATTGGCAGAAACCTCTAGTGGCTGAAGAATAATTCCTGGCTCTTTACCTTCTATTACAGCTTGTTTATAGCCATCGACATCTTCATTGAATTTTGCAAATACATCTGGTAAATCACTCTTTAGATAATCCGAAAATTTCTCAAATTCTTTGTATGGAAATTCACTCTTAAAGAATTCGTCCAATTCGTCTAAAGTGCCTGTATATAATGCTGCGTGTGCCCAAAAACCAGGTATTCCAATATTACTCATATACCAGTTTCTTCTTTGAAGCATAATGTCTCCTGGCTGCATTTCTTTTTGCATTTCATTTATCTGATCAACGGTAATAAATTTACCTTCTCTTTGAGAAATATATGTATGACCAAGCCCTTTCGCAATATTCTTTTGAATTGGGAACCAAAGGCTGAATAGTCCTTTTTCAATCTTTTCAGAACCTACTTTCGCGCTATTTAAAATAGTATCTCCAAGTCTGTCTTTCAATTCAATATAATCACTTTTAGCAACCTCCAAAAGTACCAGATAATTTTTATTCTCAATCCCATTTCCATAAACTTTATCTATTAGTGTCTGCAAATAGGCCTGCCCGATATTTATCCTTAGTATTGTTTTAGGGTGATAATACCCCTCTGCCATTCTTTTATAAAAATCATCAACTTCAAGATTTTTTATTTTTTCATTAAGTACTTTTTTTACAGATTCATTGCTTTGAATTTCATTAATAATTCTAGAAACAATTTCAGATTTTTTTAAATACAGGCTATAGGCAATCAAAAAAGATTTAGCATGATCCTCGGGTTGAGAAATTATCGGTATAAAATGAAAATAAGTATGAACATCAGTCATAACCTCAGATTCATATGCGGATATCAAAAAGTTACCCCAATGTTTTGTAAGTTCACCTCTCTCATCAGCAGTAAACGATTCTTTTTTAAGAAGCCCACTATTTAATAATTTATCACCAGTTATTTCTAAGTGATCAAGAATCACGGTAGCGGAAGCTAAATCAGATTCAACTTTATTATGAACTTCATCAGGCGTCATTCCTCTAAAGGCATTTTTTCTGAGTGGAACAATGGTTAATACAATTATTGCTATTAATAAAATTGCCAGAATTACAGAAATAGAGATTTTATTACTCAAAACAAAAGCTTGAACGGTATTTAGTGTTTCAAGATTTTTAAGTATTTTAAAGTACCTTCGTATGCTCCAAATAAAAGTTCCAATTGAAGCGATTATCGCTAAGTATCCAACAAGAGTGTGATATGGATAAAACATTTTAGTAGATACAATAACGAACCCAGCAATCAAAACGAGTACGGATATAAGTGCAAGTATTATCATTGTTTTACGATTTTTAGATTGATATTTTTTTTGTTTCATATGTGTTTATTTAGATGAAGTTAAGATACATTATTTCTTAAAAAAGAAACACTTGACAAAAAAGAAAAAATGTTGTAAAATAACAATCAATAATAACTAATCTCAAAAATTATGAGTACAGAAATAAGTACAGATTGCATAGGAAGCTATGGTTCAAATGACTATTTCGATGTGATTAATCTACTGTCAGGAATTAATCCCCACAAGGCTATGGAAGTCGTAGAGGGGCGTAGGTTTGTTACAGAACTTATCCGTAGTGGAGTCGCTGTTCCAAAAAATGAAGATCAGTCTTATGATTATGACGATGAACAAGAGATGTTTCTTGATCAACTTAGAAAAGATGAAGAAGATAAAGAAAATGCTGATGAAGGAGGCGAAATTAAAGATTCAAAATTGGAATTACTTGAAACACACCTTGTAAATGGTGATTCCAGAAAAAAAAGCAAAAAGAGAAGATGTAAGGGCGCTAACAAAACATCCAGAAAGGCATTTGCCAGTGTTCAAGAGAGATTAGAGCATACCAAAAAGGTTGAAAAGCACATGACAAGAGCCGAAGTAAGAGCCATGATGAATGAGGAGAACAAGATGAAGTTAAAAACATCTTTTCGCAGAAGTGATAGAAAAAGAAAGGAGGCATTTAGTCACAGTTTTATTAATTTTGTGCCTAAAGATGAGCAGGGGAAAACTGATGAACCCGAGAAGAATATGGTTAGATTTAATCACCATCTTAAAGAAGAGCGGATTAAGAGAGCTCAGGTACACGACAGAAGATTTTTTGAAGACATGACAATGTATGACGAGGCACAAGCTAGACCATATTTAGAGCAAATAGAAGATGAAAAAAGAACTTTAGAATATCATAATATAATTATGAAGGCTAAATATCGTGAAGTATTAGCCAGAGCGCTTGAAGGCCCATTTCAATATCCTGACATTTTGGATCCTGAGGGAATAGAAGTAGAATGTGTTAACAGGGAGGGTAGAAAGTATCAGAAGGCAGTAGCAGGTCGTCAGGAAAAAACCAGAAACAGGAAGGGGATTAAAAAGTCAGATGTTGATAAGGAATACGCAGAGGAAGCTGCGTAAATCATCCACGAAATATATATATAATTCCCCCTCCTTGCACTTGCAGGGTGGGGGTTTTAAAATGATTAATTTATAAAAACCTTGACAAATCCAAAAATATCATTATAATAGACAACCACTAACAATATCAAATGCAACTCCGATTACATTCGCGAGTTGTCTGCCCCGATTTTTTTAGTTCACATTATCAAATTAACCTGACGCCCCTCACTTTTGGCGTGGGTGATTTGGGGTAGGTGGGTTTACTTATGCTGTTTGCTAATAAGCAATAGTGATTTAACATTGACAAAACACAAAATGTTATATAAAATAATTTGCCATAATCTCCAACAATTAATTAGCTTATGAACGCAGAAGAACAAACAGTATGGAGTCCG
Organism: Candidatus Peregrinibacteria bacterium; assembly: GCA_030618315.1. Classification (GTDB taxonomy): domain Bacteria; phylum Patescibacteriota; class Gracilibacteria; order UM-FILTER-43-11; family UM-FILTER-43-11; genus JAFGCT01. Next base: position 4,858 of record JAUXDO010000068.1, read on the forward strand.
GGAAGTACAATGTTAAAAATATGTATTTATATATGTATTTCTTTTATATCTATATTTGCATTTTATGGCTACGCAAAAGCCGATACACCATTTGAAGATATTGATATAAAAATGAACATTGAAACAGGAGAAGGCAGTTATGATTTTGAGGATGACGGAGGAACAGTGGAGGATTTACGTATTGTCACTTACAAAATAAGTATTACAAATAACGGAAGTATCAATCACGAAGATCTGGTAATACTAATGAATACTCCTGAATATTTGGAATATGTTAGCGATTCAACTGAGATGCTTAGTGGCGGATCCACATCAGGAACAAGCTTACCTGATATTGGTGAAAGCAGTGCTATTGTGATTGGCTATCAGCTTACAGATATATCTGCAGGTGAGTCTGTTTCTTTTACCGCAGATTTTCAGGTGAATACACCTGATGGATCAGAAGATGAAGAGCTTTATACGACAGCATGGGCAAATTGTTGGGGCAAATATAGCGGAATACCGGTAATCAGCAATTTAGTTGAAAATATGATATTTGGTGAAGCAAGACCGGTTATACAAGTTGAAATCACATCGGTACCGGAAGCAGGAGAGAATGTTAATACTTCATCGCTAATTAGATATTATTATGCCCTGCGTAATGTGGGTGGTATCCCGGCACAAAATGCAACATTAACTCTATTTAAACCTAATTATACGACATGTGATACGGAAGATGGATGTGGTCTATATCAATTGGGCACAATCGAATCAGGCGAGAGTTATGTTGGAGAAATAAGTATGCAGGTTGAAGTTGGCATGGTGCCAGGAGATGTAACAGAAATAATAAATATCGGCTATGATATTACTGGATCAAATATGGAAACTGTAGAAAATCGTGATCCAATAATCCACCAAGTAGATTCAGATGCTGATCCAGAGGGTGTTTTCGAAGTAATAATAAATCAAGTTCCAAACATTGTTTTAAATTCCGCCGATGGAACAACCGCAAGACCGGATGGTGCAGACTTAACGGAGACACAATATTCATTGTTATTTGAAGGCAGGCATCAGCAATATACATATCCTACATTATCAAGCACTAGTACGAGCACAACATTTACACCATGTAAAAACTATCCGCATCCGCATCAGTTTAACTCGTATTTTTATGCTTATAATAGCAGTAGTAATCAATTATACGATCCAAATAATGCAATGGGAATACCGGAGTCTTTAGGCACTATAAACATCCAGACAGCTCCAATTAACTTTGGTGTAAACACAGTTTTGCCGGAAGCTGCTCCAAAATTAGAATTTACTCTTAATACACCAATGTATAGTTATGGCACCCAGACAGAGGTACATACATATATGAAAGACGGTGGACAAGTAGATATACCAAGTGTTTTTACCGAAAGCAGAGC
>JAUXDO010000053.1 GCA_030618315.1 Candidatus Peregrinibacteria bacterium
AAATAACGGACATAATTTTCGATTCCACTGCAATATCCAACCTCTTGCATCATTTCGATATCATATTCTGTACGGGTTTTTAGTCTTTCAGCTTCGATATTCTTCCCCATGCTCAATAACTGATTATATCGTTCATCCAAATCCTTACGAATTTGCACCAAAGCATTTTCAATCGCCTCTTTGGTGGTTACATTATGCTTTGATGGGAATATTTTGACTTCAGTAAGATCTTTTATAACTTCTCCTGTAAAAGAATCCGCCTCCTGTATAGCCTCGATTTCATCACCAAAAAACTCAATACGAATCATGTTATCCGAACTTGGAGGCAGGATTTCCAAAGTATCGCCAAGAACATGAAACATTCCCTGTTTAAATTCATTGTGGGAACGCCGGTACTGGAGATCTGTAAGCTTACGAAGTAGCTTATCACGCTTAATCTCCCCACCTACCTTAAGTTCTATAGCCAATTTCTCATACATTGAAACATCACCCAGACCGTAGATTGCGGACACAGATGCAACAATAAGAACATCTTTGCGGGTCAAAAGACTATGAGTCGCCGCATGCCTAAGTTTATCAATTTCCTCATTAATGGATGCATCCTTTTCTATATAGGTATCGGTTTTCGGCAGATATGCCTCCGGCTGATAATAATCGTAGTAAGAAACGAAATATGAGACTGCATTATCCGGGAAATAGTCCTGAAACTCACTACAAAGCTGAGCGGCAAGTGTTTTATTGTGGACTAGTACAAGCGTAGGCCTATTTGTATTCGCCACAATATTCGCCATTGTAAAAGTCTTACCAGAACCTGTTACACCAAGCAAAGTCTGATGTTTTTCACCAGCCTCAATCGCCTTTGTAAGCTTTTTGATTGCTTCCGGCTGATCACCTGTGGGTTTAAATTTTGATACTAGTTTGAAATCCATACCTATATATTACGTAATGGTAATGGTACAGGATGTGGGAATTTGGAGCAAGGCTAGGATTTTGAAAACGAATTTGCTAAACTAAAACCCAGTTAACCAAAAAAACCATGCTAAAAAAATCAACCCTTGCCTTTGCCTTTTCCCTTGCCTTAAGTATAGTCTTTGCCTTTTCCTTATCAGGCGTAGCATTGGCGGAGTCTGACTCTAACAATCCAACAGTCAAAATAACCAGCTACAAAAAGCTGTTTACCGATCAAATACTGGGTATTGGCAGTGGCTCAGGAACACTTATAAGCTCTAATGGACTTGTTATCAGTAATAATCATGTGATTTACGATGAAAATGAGCAAAAACCATTGGATGCATTTGAAATATGCATCACTTTTAATGTTGAAGAAGAACCTATTTGTAAATACACAGCTAGATTGGTTGCACATGACAAGGATATGGACATTTCCATACTAAAAATCAATTCAAAAGATGTTTTTGGAGAGTCTTTGCCAAGCCTGAATTTCCTAAGCTATCAGACAAATGCAGAGCCAAAGGAGGAGGATGAGGTGCAGATCATCGGATTTCCGGGTAGCGGTGGTGAAACAATTACGATTACAAAGGGGCAGATCAGTGGATTTGATACTTTCAACGATTATACCTATTTCAAAACCGATACGGACTTTGATCATGGATCATCCGGTGGAACAGCCTATGATTCAGCCGGCAATTACATTGGTATTCCGACTTATATAAGATCGTATGCGGAAAATGTGGGATATTTTTTGGATATCAGAGAAGCACTTCCTTGGCTAAATCAAAATATTGGAAAAAATCCAATTGCAAATATTAAAGCGGAAAATAGATTAAGATTTGAGTTAGAACGTCTTAAAAAAGCAAATAATGAATTGAAATATACATATCCAGACTATCCAAAGCTTTCAATAGAAGTACCGGATGGGTGGAGATTTTATTCTGTCGAAGATGACGGGCTGTATGCTGAGCAAGAAAAGCTAACAGAATCCGCAGGACTGGGGGTTTATCTGAATTATTATCAATTCGAAATTGAGGATGGGTATTTGAATAAACTGGAGGAGGAACTGGTAAAAATTAAGGACAATTACCCTGATTTTCTGCAGGAAGAAGTTAATTTTAACGGTTACACTGCGTTTAAAATTTCCTACACATACTACAATCAAAAGCAGTACGGAATTTATTTACCATACGGTTATACATTAATTGGTATTAGTTACAGCATAGGTCTGGATAAAGACGAAGAAGAAAAGCAGACTAAGGCTATTGATGAAGTGCTATCGACCATTAAGCTTAATTCTGTACCAATAACAAATCCTGATTTATCGGATACGATTATCTTTGAAGACCCAGGGTTTTCTGTCACTATGTCGGATGATTGGAGAATCCAGAAAAACATGAGCAATCAGCCAAGAAATCTACTTGCGGAAGCCACTCAAAAGGATAATTTCGATGGATATCTCAACATTTATTACGCTCAGATTCCTAAAGATGAAAAAGAATTGAGCACAAAGGACAGAGTAGATGATAAAACTGAATATATAAGCAATTTAATTACCAAAAAAGATGATGTAATACTGGATGGATTAAGTGGATTTTTATATACAAATGAATATGAAGGAGATAATTATCAGGAAATGCATAAAAAAATGACAATAGTTTTACAAAATGAAGATTTTGAATTTACTATTATATACGATGATTTAAGCGAAAATTTTGATGAGAACTTTTCCGACATAGAAAGTATTTTAAATTCATTCACTTTTACAGGAAGAGAGCTTGAAATGAAAGGACAATACGATTTTGGAACATTCTCAAATACATTTAGCGACATTCAATACCACAGATATGAAAGCGATATTACAGAACTAGCCGACAAGGGAATCGTAAATGGCTATCCAGATGGAACATTTAAACCTGAAAAACTTGTTAATCGCGCAGAAGCCTTAAAAATTATTCTAGCCAGCAAGAATCATCTAGAAGAAGAAAAAGGTTTAGGGGATGAAATCGATTTTTCCGGCTACGGAACAGGAGGAAGGATATTTAAGGATGTCAGAGCAAACGATTGGTTTGACGAATATGTCGGCTATGCCGAAGAAGAAAAAATTGTGTCAGGATATTCAGATGGCTCATTTAAACCTGAACAGACTGTAAATCTTGCTGAAGCATTAAAAATCACTTTTGGTGTTTACAAAATACAACTTTGGCATGGTGAAACTGACCCATGGTATAAAAAATATATGGATAAGGGCTATGAACTTGGATTAATCGGACGAGGACTTATCGGCGCAGGCCAAAAACTAACCCGCGCAGAACTGGCAGATATTGTGAATGATGTCTATAATGATGCCACGAGTTCTTATTCTTATTACTAACATAATCGAATGGTGGCTCGAATAGTGGCTCGAATAGTGGCTCGAATAGTAGTCCACAATATGAGCCACAGCGAAGCATGAGCCACAATACGAGCCACAACCTGAAGCATGTACAACCAAATCGACCAAAACAAGAGCAATACCCGAATACTAATGTATCTATTCGTATTTTTCATAATTATGATTGGTTTTGGATACGGATATATATATACCGCGGACTATGATCAGGCTATTGGTTTTATGGGTATTTTTGGAATTGTTGCAATTATTTACGCAATTATCAGCTATTATTCCGCGGGAAAAATCACACTCTCAATCGCCAAAGCAAAAGAGATTGAAAAAAGAGATAATCCAAAATTATACAGATCAGTAGAAAACTTATGTATCGCATCCGGGCTTCCTCAGCCAAAGATTTATCTGATTGATGACACTGCGCTTAACGCTTTTGCAACCGGCCGTGATCCAAATCACGCTGCCGTTGCAATTACAAAAGGTTTATTGGAAAAATTGGATAAAGTAGAGCTTGAAGGAGTTATGGCACATGAGCTTTCACATATAAAAAATTATGATATCAGGCTTCAGAGTATTACAGTCGCATTAATCGGTCTAATCGCCCTTTTATCAGATATTTTTCTAAGATCAATGTTTTATGGTAGAAGAAGCAGAAGGAGATCTGGTGGAAAAGGCGGAGGAATTTTAATTATCATTGGTATAGCACTTGCAATTTTAAGCCCGATAATCGCCAAATTAATGCATTTGGCTATTTCAAGACAGCGTGAATACTTGGCTGACGCAAGCGCCGCAATGATTACAAGACACCCAAAAGGACTTGTTTCCGCATTGCAAAAAATCTCCGCCGACCACGAACCACTTGAAGTTGCCAACAAAGCAACCGCACACCTGTACATCGAAAACCCACTACGAAACGAAAAAGGAATGAAATGGATGAATAAGATGTTTTCTACTCACCCACCGATGAAAGAGAGGATTGCGAGGCTGAATGGGATGCTATAACAATCCGTACATTTACTCACCATCAATCCATCAAATCCATCGGCCTCTCTTTCTCAAATGGAAAAAGAGGCTTTTAGTAATTCAGTAAAACGATGAACTGTAAAACAGCCCACAGTATATTCTGGCTGTAGTTTTACTGAATTACTAAATCTCAGACATACTGTGACCCCTCTTTTTTTAATACAAAAAGAGAGGGGTGGATGGTATGGATGAATTGGATGGGGTGAGTAAATGTATGGATTGAATATATTGTGCAAAGCAGTTAAAATGTGGACATGAAAAAACAACTTATATATCTAAAAATATTACAGATTGTCGTTGACGGAATATTAATCCTTGGGGCCTTCGCGCTCGCATACTTTTTAAGGATTGGGTTTTATTTCTCCAGTGACTTTCCGTTCAATGAGTTTTTCCTGATTGCAGCAATTACAATGCCGATTACATTACTTTATATGTTCTTTATTCGTGCATATAAAATGAGTCAGCAGGTAATTAGCTTTAGACATATTCAGAGACTGACTTTCGTAGCACTTGAAAATATTTTTGTATTCATGATTCTCTACTACTTCACTTTTAGAGAGTTCTTTTCAAGGCTTATTCTGATTTACGCATTCCTGCTTACACTAGTTCTGACATACACCTGGCATGTAGTGTTTAGATGGATACTTAAGAAGGCTTCTGAAAGAGAAATAGGTGTATATAGAACGCTGATTATTGGCTCAAACAGGCCTTCGGAACATATCATAAGAATGCTTATCAGGTCCAAATCTCATATTAAACCAGTTGCGGTTATCGACGCTCATGGAAGCAGTAAAAAAATGATTCACGGCATCCCTGTTGTAGGAAAAATGAACCTATTTGAAAAGACAATTGCCGACCATGACATTGATATAATTCTGCAGGTAGATAATCTTGAGCAAAGTCTGAATATCATCAATTACGCTCTCTCAAACAATATTAAATACTTTATGCCTCCGGAACTTCTGGGCATTTTCCAGGGAAATCAGATTCTTGAAGAAGTTGAAGGAATGCCTTTCTTGAAAGTTCATAAGGATAGGAAGTGGTGGCACAGCATTTGGTAAGCCAAATGCAATTACCAAATCTCAAATCCCAAATCCCAAACAATACCCAATAACCAAATTCCAATATCCAAAAGTTTTGAAATTTGAACATTGAAATTTAAAATTTATTTGGAATTTGGTGCTTGGGATTTGGAAATTAAAAAATAATTCATGAAATGCATTATTTTGGCCGGTGGTTTCGCAACAAGATTGTGGCCTCTGACCGAAAACAAAGCAAAGCCCCTACTTCATTTAAAGGATAAACCGCTTATTTCACATATCGTGGAAAAGATTCCCAATGATATTGAGATTATTATTTCCACAAATGCGGTTTTTGAAGAAGAATTTAAGGAATGGAAAAAAGGCTATAGCGATAGAAACGTAAAAATATTAATTGAAGACTCAGCTAGCGATGAATTCAAAAAAGGTGCACTCGGAGCTACAGCATTTGTAATTGAGGAAGAAAAAATCGATGAGAGCCTTATGCTTCTTGCCGGTGATAATTATTTTGGCTTCGATATGCAGGATTTTATTGATAAATTCGATGAAAATCCCCTACTCGCCGCATATGATATTAAGGATTTAAATCAGGCAAAGAAGTTTGGAGTAGTTGTTCAGCGCGAAGGTCATGTTTATGAATTTCAGGAAAAACCGGATAATCCAAAAAGCACACTAGTGAGCACCGGTTGCTATATTTTCCCAAAAAGAAATTTACCTGACATTGTAAACTACGCAAAACAACATAATGATGATTTGGGTGGCATTTTTGAATATCTGCTGAAAAAAGGAGAACCGATAAAAGTATTTAGATTTGATGAGAAATGGATTGATATTGGTTCATTTGACGCTTATTTAAAGGCAAATCGAGAGCTAATAGGTAACCATATAATCAAAAAAGGTGAAGTAAAAGAAGAAGGTGACAACAAATATATAGGAAGTGTGTATCTTGGCGAGAATGTAACGATAAAAGACTCTACACTAGACAACGTCGTCGTCCTAAAAAACTGTTATATAGATAACTGCGTGATTAGAAACTGCGTTATCGACGAAAACTGCACACTAAAAAACCTCGATCTGAGTCGTAAGATGATTAGGCAAGGGAGTGAAATTACTAAGTAACATTTAATATTTAACATTTAACATTTAAATTGCGCTTAAGGCTTTTTTCCTCTAAAATATCGAAGCTTGAATTAATTAAAAACATCACATAATTAATCTTGTAATCTTGTAATAACTAATCTTGTAATATAAAAATCATGAAAAGATTTTCCAAAAGCTTAATCGCAATAATTATCGCCACAATTTTGATGGCAGTTATTTCCATGCCAGATTCAGTTAAATCAAAACTACCCGGTGACCCTGTTTCAGAATGGATAAAAAAGCAAAATGTAACACTTGGACTCGATCTTCAAGGTGGTACACAGCTTGATTATCGAATTGATCTTCGAAGTGCAAATCTGCGCAACGAAGATGATGATGAATCAAATGATGTACGCGTTCAGGATGTTATAGAAGGAGTACGTTCTACTATTGAACGGCGTGTTAATGGCTTGGGTGTTTCTGAACCGCAGATATATCTTTCTAACGTTGCAGGAGAAGAACATATTATTGTTGAACTAGCAGGAATTAAGGATATCAACGAAGCCAAAGCAGTGGTTGGTAAAACAATTCAGCTTGAGTTTAAGGAAATGAAAACGGAAGAAGACGCAGTAGACACATCCGCAATTACAGACGAGGCTAATCAGATTCTGAAAAAGGCCTTAGCAACTGATGCAGATTTTGTTAAAGTCGGTGAAAGCACACAAACAAGCGACGGAAAAATAACTTTTCGTAAAGACGTTGAAAGTTTTGAATCTGGATTACCAAATCATTATAAAACTGTCTTACCTAATCTGACTGAAGGTCAGGTTTACAACAAAACAGTTGAGGGTAGCGGAGAGTTTGTATTGGGAGAAGGCGGACAGGTTACCGAACAAAAGACACTGAAAATCGTTCAGCTGGCAAGCATTGAAGAGAAAAATAAGATTGAAACAGTTGAAGAAAAAGTGGGCGCAAGTCATATACTTATCAAACACAATGAGTCAGACGAGGAAACTGAAAGAACAAAGGAGGAAGCGCTTGAGCTTGCGAATAAAGTTGCTGAACTAGCCAAGGCTACTCCCGGCAAATTCCCGGAACTAGCTGGAGAATATTCAGAAGGTCCTACATCTACCTCTGGTGGTGATTTAGGATTTTTTGGACGGGGCAAAATGGTTCCTGCATTTGAAGATGCCGCATTCGCAATGGAAATTGATGAAGTTTCAGACGCAGTTGAATCAGAATTCGGTTATCATATTATTATGCTAACTGATAGGCAGGAAGCTTCTGAAACAACTACCTTAGAAAAAAGCTACATATATAACGAGATTTCTTTCGATACAGCACCTGACCCATGGAAGCCAACCGGACTCGACGGTTCACACTTTAAGTATGCAACCGCTACTTACACTCAGATAG
>JAUXDO010000110.1 GCA_030618315.1 Candidatus Peregrinibacteria bacterium
TGGAAGCTGAAAAAGATCATCTGATTCAAATGATCCTGGTGGGCCAACCTGAACTAAAATATAAGTTGCAAAGAAAAGATATGCAGCAATTCGCTCAGCGTGTAACAGTACACTGCCATCTTGACGGACTGAGTCAAGAGGAAGTGGGCGAATATATCCGGCACCGGTTGAAAGTAGGTGAAGCTGAAAACCTTGATCTCTTTGATAACGAGGCTATTGATGCTATTTATGAAAATTCGTGTGGTATCCCCCGCCTTATTAATATCCTTTGTGACACTGCCCTGGTATATGGCTTTGCCGATGGACTTAAAATTATTGATAAAAGTATTCTTGAAAATGTGATAGAAGAAAGAGAGTCAAGTGGTATTTTTTCAGGAATTAATCGAGATGAACAAAAGGTTATTCCAGCTCTTTCCGGGGAAGGCGCTGTATCCGCAACGATGAATGATCGCCTTTTGTTGATGGAAGGACGAGTGCAGTTATTAGAGGAAAAATTAAATTACTTTACCAATAATCAGGAAAAACGAGATACTATCGTTATTGAGCTACTTAAAATGTTACAAAAGAGTATGGATAGTCGAACGAATTTAATCTCTAAATTTAGAAAAATAAAAGCACATAAAAATAAAAAAGACGCAAATCTTTCCAATATTTCCGTTTTAAAAAAGAAAACAAAGTAAATCTAAGAGACCTTTATTGCAAAGTGGGAAGTTATAGCAAAGGCAAGGAAACCTTCGAAAAGCGCCGTTCAAAGGTTTCGCAAGGAATGGTGGTGTTTTGCGGATTGTGGAAAGAAAAACCGGTTAATCAGTTAACCTATCAAACCTCTTAAACTGATAACCAGTAGTACAATTAAAGTAGGAAGCCCGATTCTCTTCAAATCTGTTCTAAGCTCTCCTTTTAATATTTCATAACTGAAAAAGAATACAATAATTAAAGCAGCTATCAAACCCATTTTAAAACTTTGAATCCTTTGGTCTGGTAGATTCGGAAGCACCAGTGCTGTGAACAGGATTAAGAAATCTAAAGGACTGGTTTTAAAACCATCTCTTCTTCTTGTAAACTTGAGTGTCAAAATAGAACAAAAGGCCAGAAGAGCAAACGAAATTGTGTAAAGTTTCACTATTCCATGATTTATCCAATCAACCATATCTGTCTGACTTATGTATACTATGAATGGAATTATCAGGTAAGTAGTAAAGCCCATAACATTTCTTGTCCATTCCTTTTTCATTTTCCATACTACAAGGATTAACACCAAAAAAATCATCGCGAGGAGTGACAAATATCTTGGAATGCTTACAGGAAGAAAACACGTAAAAACAAGCAGTAATGTAAAACCCGCTTCAACGCTCTTGAAAGAAATTTTTATAATGTTCTTTTCTTTAAAGATTCTTAGCTTTCCTTTGATGATTTTGTCTACAAAGTCGTAGCGTTTGATCTTCCATCCTTTCTTATCCGCAGCATTAACAACCGTGAATATAATTCCTGAAAATACTAAATATAAGATTAATAAAAACCATTCTGAGGTAAACCTGAAAATAAAAGCCGAAGAGACAACAAAGGCATGCGTAATGTAAATAAAAAGAACAGATTCAGTATGATAGAGCCCTAAACGAATAAGCTTATGGTGAAAATGGTTCTTGTCAGCGGCAAAAGGCGACTTTCCAATAGCCATACGTGAAATCATTACATCAATAGTATCGAGTATCGGAAATCCCATGATAAGCAATGGCAAAATAGGACTTAGGTTATTATTATTCTGGGTGAGACTTATGGAAAGTAATATTGCTAAAAAACCTAAAAGCTGACTCCCCGCATCACCCATAAATATGCTTGCTGGATAAGTATTGAACCTGAGAAAGCCAAAAACAGCTCCAATTACAGCCATAGACAGTATTAAGAGAGCTAAATTCCCGTGGAGATAGGAAAGATATCCTATACAGATAAAACTGATAAGGGTAATTCCACCGGCAAGACCATCAAGCCCGTCTGAAAGGTTGATTGCATTTGTTACCCCAACAATCACTATAAGTGTTAGCGGTATTGCAAGTATATCCGGCAGCATAAAGCCATAAGGGAGTAGCATCCCTAAGCTCTTGATCTTCACTCCACCGTATAAAATTACAATCCAAGCGGCTGCAATCTGTCCTGTAAATTTTGTTTTGAATCCAAGGCTTTTGATATCATCAATTAAACCGAAAAAAACTACAATCCCCGATCCTATTATGACAGCCCTTACAAATTCATTCCCAGGTGCCCAAATTACAACAGGAATAAGTGCTCCTAAGGCCATGGAGATCCCTCCACTTCTTGGCATAGGACGCTTATGTATCTTTCGCATTTCCGGAATGTCAATGGCGTTCACTTTGACTGCCAATTCCTTGAAGATTGGAATTAAAGCGATGGTGACGAACATGGAGATAAGTAAAGTAGTAAATAAAGTCATAGTATATTTCTTAAAAAGCTTAACGGAGATTCAATAATTTAAAACGCTGTTCTGCTAATGCAATTGGCCAAACGAAAAGAAACGGCGAATTTTCGATGTGTACTCTTCACCCAGCATACCTTTAACAATCCTCTTTGCCCAAAACCAGATGCGTTTTAGCATGTAATTTATCTTAAATCGCACATATAGCATACGAACAAAGACAACCCAAAAATGTTGATTTGTATTGTACTTTTTCTGCTCATAACCAAATTGTTCAAGATATTCTCCGGCGATAAAATTAAACTGCTCATGCAATATTCTGTTCCAGTGCTTCCAACGCTTTGTTGGATCAAAGTCTATTGTCTTCTTCACCGGTTCCCAGTGAATATTTTCTTGTTTTTTACCATGAAATACAGATGATCCCCTAACCGGCAAGTTTATTGCTTTATCAAAATTATAAACTTTCGCATCTAAATTAAGAAAAGTAAAAATCTTACGAAGCTCTGAATCAACGTCATTCCAAAGATCTTCATATTTCACAATCAAGTACTTATAATTTGTGCTTTTTATCTCCTGGTCAAATTGAAGAACAGTACTGGCCGCAGCGGTCCACTTTTGCATAGCTGAAACATAACTTTCACCAAATGTTTTAACCCGTGATTCCACTACCGCTCGACCGTCACGTACCAAAATTAACAGACAGGCTTGAGGAAATATTGTAAAAAAATGGCCTATGTTATAAACATCCGGGGTTTTTGTAACCAGTCTTTTTGATGCAGTTTCGGATGACAGGAAATCAATTAATCCGTCTCCAATAGAATGGCTAAGTTTTGCTTCCAGGCTTTTGTCAGCTGCTCCGCTCTTCCACTTCCAATGCTTAAACACTGATTCAGTGTATTTTACTATTAGGTCACTATGATAAACTAAAAAATCTTCCCAAATTGTGGGCGGAGATCCACATTCAGGATGCTTTCTTAAAAGATCTGCAAGAAAATTTGTGCCACTTCGCTGGGTAATCCCTATAATAAAAATCGGGTCTTTTGATGATAAAGTATCTTTAGAAAGATGTTTTGTGCTCATAATATTAAAAATTTACCATATTAATGTGAAGTAATTCTCGGAGTCTACGCTTACCTGCGCTAACCTTTAGATTCTTCAATTTTTCGAGGAAGATACTGGCCTATCTTGGATAATGGTTTCAAGTACAAAGTCCAAAAATGAGGTTTAAGTCCATTAACTT
>JAUXDO010000060.1 GCA_030618315.1 Candidatus Peregrinibacteria bacterium
GGACAGGTTTTTAGTGGTATTACTTATAAGAAGATGTATCAGGACATCATGAAAAGCTCTGGGCTTATGGTTCTAATGGGAATTTTTGCAATTGTTATTGGTTTTCTTTTAGTAGAACACCACAACATATGGGTAAAAGACTGGCCGGTTTTAATTACTATCATTGGCTGGGCAGCATTAGTAAAAGGATTTTTGTTTTTGGCATTCCCAAAAGCTCTCAAAATTTTTGAACCAATGTTTACAGGAAAATTTCTCAACATATTTCCTTATTTCACCTTAGCATTTGGCCTGCTATTCGGTTACTTTGGTTTCGTAGCTTAAAGAAAAACATATATTTTTTTGGCGATTATTAAATACTTGACAAAAGTTATATTTTACCATATAATATACTACCCACATCGCCCCCACTAAAAAGTTACCCACCCGATTATTTTCTAATTTGGTGGATTTTATGAATAATCAGAAGAAAGCTTTGCAGGCAGCCCTGCTAAATTTATTAGCAATAAATCAACTAATGTCACGTTTAATTCGTACAATCGATAAAATCGTACACGAGGAGGAAGTAAAATAGTTTAAAAATGGCTATAACATTGACTTTTGGAGGTTTTTTATGATATAATGATAAGATAACAAACTCAATAATGGTCAAGCCTGAAATCAAATCACAGGAGAGCTCAAAAGAAAAAGATGAAGACATCAAACCTTTGAGAATGAAGCAAGTTACGAATATTAGGGGAAAGCTAAAAAAGTTCTTTACAAAAATTGGAATAATTACAGGAATTGGAATAGTCGGCGGTGTTGCTGGAGGGGTTACTGCAAGAGACGGTTTTCGCGATATTACAAAATTTGATCCGGAGTGGAGAGAGAAATTAGAAAATGGGGAAATAAATGAAGAACAAGAAACAGAAGATACCGGAGCACAAACGCCGGAAGAAGCCGAAGAAGAAGTAGGGGGAATATTGAGCAGGGTATCAGATGTATTAGGAAAGGCAAAAAATGCCACAAAAGAGGCCGTAAAAAAAGCCATAGATGCAGCAATGGAGAAAATTATGGAAAAGTACAAAAATGCGGAAAAGGAAATGATGGAAAAATATTACTCAGCAATGGAAGAGGTGGATAATTTAGTATTCTGGGGTGGGTTTTGGACATCATTCGCAGTTACTATAATATTTGCCCTTTGCGCTATTAAATTAAAAAAAATGGTACTTGGTGAAGATAATCCGGAATTAGTAGCACTTGAAAAACAACTTCATAGAATGAAAAATAAGGTTAATGAAATGATAGAAAGACAAAATACAATGATAGAAAGGCAATTTGTATCACCTGAAGATCAGCTGGCCATAATGGAGCAAGCCAAAAAATTAATAGCAGAATTTGAAAGCAGTAAAGACGGAATTGCTAAAATAAACGACTAAGGTCCTCCTTCATAGCATTGGCAGCATCTCTTGCAGCCTCAGCATACGCTTCGCTTGGCTGTCCAGCTTTTTCATAAGCAAAAATAATTCCGCGGGATGAATTTACGATAGCCCCAGTACCATTTTTGTGGAAACAAGGTTTGGTGTCCTCTGCACCACCTCCCTGCGCCCCATAACCGGGAACAAGAAATATTTGATTTGGCATTACATTACGAAGTACTCGTGCCTCCTCCGGATAAGTAGCTCCAACCACAGCTCCAACTGATGAATATCCGCTATCACCGATTAAATCACGTCCCCACCCCTCTACAAGACCTGCAACATGTTCATCCATTAAATGATCACCAAGAGGCTGACTTTGTATTTCATCTGAAGACGGATTAGATGTGCGGACAAGTACAAAAATTCCCTTTCCATGCTCCTTGCAAACCTTTGTAAACGGCGCAATACCATCTGTACCAAGATATGGAGTTACAGTAAGCGCATCCGCATTAATTGATGGAGTTGGCTCACCAAAAAGATCAACTAAGCCAAGGTGTCCTTCGGCATATGCTTTTGCTGTTGAGCCAATATCATTTCTTTTAGCATCACCAATAACCAGCATTCCTTTTTCCTGTGCATATTCAACTGTTTCCTCGTAAGCTCTTAATCCATGATGGCCATAACATTCATAAAACGCGATTTGTGGTTTAACAGCAGGAACAATATCCGATATTGCGTCAATAATTCCTTTGTTAAATTCAATAATCGCATGAGCTGCGGCCTCGAATGTCTCACCAAACTCATTAATAGCATCATCAATTATAAATTCCGGAATTTGTTTTAAACGAGGATCAAGTCCAACAACAGTTGGATTACCTAAATCACTTATACGATTTGTTAATTTGTCAGCGAAGTGGATCATGGGTAGTAGCGAGTAACGCGTTCCGAATGGAATGCGGGCCGATAGGCCAAATGTAATGGGGATGAATCATGAAGAATAATGCGAAGCGTAGCAAAGAATTATTCAAATGATTCAAGCGTTACCCTATTGCAAAACAGTAGGGAGTAACTCAACGATACAATACACTTTTTTAATTTACAATTTTTAAATTTTAAATGATTATTTGGTTGCAAAAAAGTTTTCACTCTCCTTAATCTTCAACCTCAAATCCCCTGCTTTATTCTTTGCCCTTTCATTGTATGGTTCAATAGTCAGAATACGCTCATACGTAAAAAGTGCGTTATCAAGGTCGTCATCAGAACCACATGAATCTGCAAGTAAGAATAAATATTCCACTTCGCGAGGCTTTAATTCCGCAGCACGACGAAAGCATTCTGCAGCCAATGAATAACGCATCAAAAGATGATAAAGCCTGCCAAGAGCCAAAAAGTTCTGATCATCCTTCTCATCAAGCTCAACAGCACGCACAAATGCCTGAATTGCTTCCTTGTACCGCCTCTTCTTTGTGAAGATTTTCCCAAGATTTTCATAAATATCAGGATTTTCAAAATCTATTTCAAGTAAACGTCTATATAAAGTTTCGGCTTTTCTAAAATCACCGCTTTCAACATAAACCTTTGCGAGCTTTAAAGATGGAATCAT
Source organism: Candidatus Peregrinibacteria bacterium (assembly GCA_030618315.1). Lineage (GTDB taxonomy): Bacteria > Patescibacteriota > Gracilibacteria > UM-FILTER-43-11 > UM-FILTER-43-11 > JAFGCT01. Next base: position 3,001 of record JAUXDO010000060.1, read on the forward strand.
TTCTTCTTTTGCAACTGAAATTGCCTGTATAAGATATCTTTTAGAATCTTTCCATTGCTTTTTTGCAATCGCCAAATCTGCCTTTCTCATTTCTTCCTTATACTTAATAAAATCAAATTTTTGCTCTTTTTGCTCTTTAGCAAGCTCATCCCTAAACCTCATTTTATTCTCAACTTGTTCAATTTTTCTATTTTCTTCAACTTTAGTAGCAACCTCTTTTTTAAATTGCACCTTCTCTTCTTTCTTAAAAATCAAATTGCGACGACTCACAATAACTATGATAGCGATTAAGGCCAGAATGAAAATATAAAGCTCAAACATAAACTACAATTGATCCCGCTTAGCGAGATTAAATGTTAAATGTTAAATGTTTATTTTTATTTTTCTGTTTGAAGTAAGAAATTTTCTAGTGCCAATTTCTTATTTGTATTCCTATCAATAAGATAACGTGTTTTTTCCAAAGATTCAAATAATTCAACAATTTCTTTTAGTGAATAGCGTGACTTAAGCGAATGATCACCTTGTGAAAGGTACACATAGAGCTGCTTCCTCAAATAACGTGAAAAAGCATCAAAAAAAACTTCTAACTGCTCTGCGTTCTTATCTAACTCCTCAACAAGCATAAATTTACGTACAATATCATTCTTTTTTAAAAAGAAATCAATTTGATTATACACATTACGCTGATCTGTTAGCACAACTGGCTGATTCATTAGTTGTATTGCAAGTCCGGGACGCCCCTGCGCAATTTGAATAATTTCCTCAATATCAGAACTTTCACCAAATTTTTCAATCAAATACTTTCTTATTACATCATCCTCAATATTGTAAAAAAAGTATCGTCTTGTACGTGACTTTATTGTCGGCAAAACCTGATTAATTCGTGTTGAAGTCAGCAAAAATATAGTATCACCTGGTGGCTCCTCTAGTGTTTTTAAAAAAGAATTCTGAGCTTCTATGGGCATTCTTTCAATGTTTTCAATCACAATAATACGTCGTTTTCCCTGAGATGTTAAATTGGTTTTATGAATCAAATCCCGCACTTGATCGATTGTAATCGTATCACCTTTATCGGGCATAACAATGATATCCGGATGAGAACCGCTTTGAATAAGTTTACAATCCCTGCATTTATGACAAAGATTATTAGGACATTGGAGAATATTTGCAAACATCCTGGCAATACGAAATTTACCAACATTTTTTGGACCGGAAAAAAGATATGCATGAGTAATAGTTTTATCTTCAATCTCCTTTTCAATCCGTACTAACTGTTTAAGATGACCTATGGTGTCCCACTTATGCTTCATGTACTTTAGCTTTGTTATTAAGAGGTAATAATTATACACTAAGAATAACTAAAATAAACTTGTATTTAGTACAAATTTTCACTAAAATACATGGGCTATAAATATTTCGAGCCGCGGTGGTGAAATTGGTATACACGAGAGACTTAAAATCTCTTTCCTTCGGGAGTGTGGGTTCAAGTCCCACCCGCGGCACCACAAATATGATTTACGATTCCAGATTAGCGAATAGTGATTTAAGATTTTAAATCCGAAATTCAAATCGCTAATCTTCAATCGCTAATCTTCAATCGCTAACCTAAAGATATTATGGAAAAACTAATGAAAAAATCAGTAAAGAATTTTATGACAAAAAAAGTTATTGCTGTTAAAGAACATGAATCCATTAAAAAATTATTTAAATTGATGGATAAGCATGATATACTTGGCGCTCCCGTCGTAGATGAGAAGAATCAAGTGATTGGAATTGTAACGGAAAGTGATTTGATTAGTCACTTCACAACCATAAAATCGCCTCGAGGAATCAATTTACTTGGAAGCATTGTTTATCTCGATGATATTAATAAGTTTAATGAGAATCTAAAGGACCACTGCGCAGAAACAGTTAAAGATATAATGACTGATGAAGTAATTACTATTTCTCCTGATGCGACTTTACTTGATGCAATTAATTTAATGTCAAAAAATAGCATTACTCGTCTGCCAGTAATAGACAAAAAGAATAAATTAATGGGGATAATTACCCGCTCAGATATCGTTCACCAAATTGCTAAATTAAAAAGGCCATAACTATTAATTTTAAACTATTAACTATTAACTAAATAAGAAGATGGAACAGTATAATCTAGATATTACTCAAGGAGTTTATAAAAGTGCGAAAGAAGCCAGAAATTCTGGACGCATACCTATGATTTATTATGGAAAAGGTGTTGAACCTGTGAATTTTTCAGCTGATTATCAGGACTTCAGACGCCTTTATTTAAAAGCTGGAAAAAGTGCGATTATCACACTTAAAAATGAGCAGGATAAAGAATTTGCAGTACTTGTACACGAAATTCAATACGATCCTGTAACTGACAATATAATTCATGTGGATCTGATGACAGTTGATATGAACAAAGCTATTACAACCGAGATTCCTTTGGAATTTGTTGGCATTTCATCTGCTGTAAAAGAAGATGGTGGTATTTTAGTAACCAGTAAGGATAAAATTTCAATTGAATGTCTTCCAAAAGATTTGATTCCTAGCATCGAAGTAGACATTAGTCCTCTTGTTGACTTTAGCGTATCAATAACTGTTGGGGATATTAAAGTGCCAGATACTATTAAAGTATTAGATGCCGAAAATATCAATGTTATTACCGTATCTCAGCCTCGAGTTGAAGAAGAGCCAGAAGTTGAAGCTCCTGCCGAAGGTGAAGAAGGTGAAGAAGGCGCAGAAGGCGCAGAAGGTGAAGCTCCTGCTGAAGGCGGTGAATCCAAAGAAGGTGGTGAGGCTCCTGCTAAAGGCGGTGAAGAAAAGAAAGAAGAAGCTAGCAAATAATAATATGCTTTTATCGGATTTTGACTACAGTCTTCCAAAAGAATTTATAGCTCAGAAGCCACTAGAAGAGCGTGATCAATCTAAATTGATGGTGCTTAGTCGAGACAAGCAATCGATTGAGCATCATCAATTTTTTGAATTACCGGATTTATTGGATAAAAATTCAGTCTTGGTTTTTAATGAATCAAAAGTAATTCCTGCACGTCTTAAATTTAAGATAGGCGAAGGAAATGCAGAAATATTACTAATCAAACAGATTGGAGATAATACTTGGGAATGCATGGTGAGGCCTGGACCCAAATTTACCCCTAAAACTGATATCCAGATTGATAATGAATTAAGTTGTCATGTTAAGGATATAACCGAAAACGGACTGCGTACTATCAAATTTGATTCCAATGACTTTAAGTCATATCTACAGAAAAACGGACATACTCCTCTGCCACCATATATTAAGGAGGAAATTGATAATCCAAATAAATACCAAACTATCTACGCAAAAACAGATGGCTCAGTAGCAGCCCCAACAGCAGGATTCCATTTTACTGACAAGGTTTTTGACAGACTTAAGACAAAAGGAATTCAAACTGAATTCATAACCCTGCACGTTGGACTTGGAACATTTCAGCCCGTAAAAACTGATAATATAGAAGACCATAATATGCATAGTGAATTCTTTGAATTATCCGAGAGTATCGCCAGTCGCCTAAACCAGGCAAAAAAAGATGGGGGAAAAATAATTGCCATCGGTACCACATCAATCAGAGTACTTGAGTCATGCGCAGATGAAAATGGAATACTTACACCAAAATCAGGTGAAACAGATATATTTATCTATCCCGGATATAAATGGAAGTTTGTGGATGAGATGATTACTAATTTTCATGTACCAAAAAGCACATTACTTATGCTTGTTAGCTCATTTGCTTCAAAAAATTTCATTCTTGAGGCATACAAAAAAGCAAAAGAGAAAAATTATCGTTTCTTTAGCTTTGGTGATTCAATGCTAATTACTTAATTTTATAAAACAGATCTTCTGTTCTTGTGTCATACG
>JAUXDO010000057.1 GCA_030618315.1 Candidatus Peregrinibacteria bacterium
TGGCTTTTACGTATGAATGGATTTAAAGTAAGCGACACCGCATATTTTGTTTACGCAAATGGCGATACATCTCGTGATGATTTTAACGATACCTTACACTTTGAAACAAAGGTTATACCTTATACTGGTGATGATTCTTGGGTTGAACCGACACTTTTGGAAATAAAGAAGTGCCTTGATTCGGAAAACGTTCCTGAAGCTGGGGCTGATTGCGACTATTGCGTTTATCGAAGAGCTATTGAAGAACTATAGTTGGACGTATGGGTGGACGAATTGTTGTTTTTTTCAACATGTTCAACGATAGTCCGCCGCGAAGCAGTCCAACGATAGTTCACCAATACGAAAAGATATTAAGAAATGTTTGGATAGTGATGTGGTGCCGGAGAGTGGGGAGGAGTGTGACTTTTGTACCTACAGGAATGCGGTCGCTTCACAGAATTAACATTCACCTTTACTGATCAAACTCTATTGCTGCAAATCTAGATTTTACATGACTTCTTAAGCGTGCGAATAATGTTCTAAATTCTGCAAAATCCCCTAAATGAGCAATTCCTCCAACTGTCATGATTTTTTTATCAGAGCCATATTTATCCATAGCATCTCGTACCTGCTTTTCCTGATAGGCTTCACGCTCTTCAGTAAACACCCCTGCTTCAATACTATGTTGTGCAAATTCCATAAAGTATTCATCTAGTTCGTAGCGTTGTTCGTTAAAATAATCAATCCAAACGCTGTAATTTCTATCTTGATAATAAGCATCAGATTCCTCTGTACTTTTCTTTCCGCTCTTCAATTTCTTTTCTATCACCTCAAGAATTGAATCTCTTTGAGACAAAAAATTCCGCATTATGGTGATAACAATCTTAGGATGATCCATATAAACAAGTGGTATATCTTGCTCTCCTGATAAAGACCTACATACATTTACCTCGACACCATATAAAAAATTATCAATAGGATTTCGATCACCATATTTTTGATACAATACCTTCAATTTTGCCATGAAAGCATTATAAATGTCTTGATATTCTCTAGAGTTAACAAAATCATCAACCTCTTTTCCTCCGTGTTCCAAAGCAATGATATCCGGTTGAATAATTTGCATGGCATTTCTAAGACGTGGTTCAATTCTTTGATCCGTATGTACAACCCCTACCATTGAGATATTTTTGTCCATCAGATAAGCATTAGTAGGCGATTATAAATATAAAAATATTATTTGTCAATAGAACCGTATTTCTGATTTTATAGGTGTTTGGATAGTGATGTGGTGCCGGAAAGTGAGGAGGAATGCCTGCCCGCCTGCCTGCCGGTAGGCATGGCCGTGGTGGGTGACTACTGCGAATATCGGTCGGCGCTGTCTGAACTGTGATTAAGGGATTCCTCGACTTCGCTCAAAATGACGCTCTCCCTATTAATAGGGAAGGCGGATTTTGCATACGCAAAATCCGCCTTCCCCCAAGTGAGCGGTCGTCATTTCGAGCGATCCCGCCTTAGCGGGAGAGTCGAGAAATCACTTAATCAAATTAATTCTAAATTCAGTACCTTCATGCATTGAAATAGATAATTTTGGTAATCTTTCCATTGTTGTATTTTACACCTCCTTATCAAGCTCACTAATTGAGATTTTTACTGAAAAAACATAACCACTGGGCTCACTTATAACCATTGTAAAGGATTTACCCATATTGAAAAGCCTTTCAACAAAAAAGGCGACATGCATATCGTCAACTCCATTAGCTGATAACTCGATATCAACTCTACCCTTTGAATAATCACAAGACTCAGCAGAAACCTCTTGCCCATTGGACAGTTTGATTGGATCAAGACATGCCTTACCACTGCTTGAAGAACAAGCCACCGTGTGAAGCTGTGCAAAATCAACTGTATTTATAAAGTCTTCAATTTTCTCTACTTTTTCTGGGGAATTAGGTGAATATCTGTAAAAATCAACAACGCTCATAATAAATTTTACTCTTTTTATATCATTTTCAAATACATCTCCGGCTATATTTGCCTCTATTAGCGATTCGACAATTTGAACCATTTCTGAGTCTGACGAAGGGTCTATACCCGATTCACGAAGAGTCGCTGAAAAATATTCATTTTCTATATTAAAGTTATGGCAATTACTTTCAGGATTTGTACTTCGAGATCTATGAAGATATTCCGCAACCTTACGTCTAGCCAAAGTAAGCACAGAAATTTCGTCTTCAGAAGCTCCTTCTGCACGCCCCTCTGCTTGTTCTATTTCATCAGGACTAGTTGTTTCGCCATCACGTATTGTTATTTTATCAGCCATAATTAAAATAAGTTAAAAATAGTATCGTATATTATAGAATTTTTTTATTTTTGTCAATAATTAGGAAGTGTTTGGATAGTGATGTGGTACCGGAAAGTGGGGAGGAATACCTGCCCGCCGTGGTGGGTGATTATTGCACTTACCACAAAGCCGTTAATTCAATAAAATAAGAAACGGCCCACCTGAGAATTAACTCAAGCGGGCCATAATTCGGTTTCCAGCCACAGAACAGGTCTAAATGCACCTGCACTGAACCAGAAACTCACGAAGCTTTCGATAGATCTTTTCGGCCTCCTCGCCGAGTGGTACATCGCCAGGCAAATCGAGTCCCTGACGAATCTCTTGCAAGTTCTGCTCTTTTATCAGAGCTGAATAGAACTTTAAGAGCAATGATGACATACCAGGCGCAGAGTTTTCAGTTGGCTTTCTTATCCAACACTGCTCCAGCTCTCTAACTTCTCCTAATGTGACCATGTCGAACCTCCTATATTTCCAAAATCAATCCATCGTAAATTGATTGGTGAGGAATTTTAACATAAAAATTAACTAAAGTCAATACTTTTGCGCTAGTTTCTTGAATTTAGAAGGCTATCCCTTGACTATTTTTAAAAATCACCGTACTATTGAGCAAGTCCATTAGGAAATTTTTTATAGGGTTTTGAAAATAGATTCCAATAAACATTACTTAACTGGAATTTATTTTTTAACCTTTTATTATCATGGAAGGTATCATTGAAAAGCTAACCGACAAAGGCTTTGGATTTATTTCTGTCGAAGGTGAAGAAAAAAGTATTTTCTTCCACAGCAGTGCTCTCGTAGATGTTGAGTATGAAGGCCTTAAAGAAGGTGACAAAGTCACTTTTGAAAAAGAGGATTCAGACAAAGGTCCAAGAGCTGTAAATGTTACATTAGTTTAATTACTTGTAATATAATCAAAAAGCCATTTGTCCCGCTTAGCGGGATGGGTGGCTTTTTAAGATTAAGAAATGCTTTTGTGCGCTTCGCGCCTGATTTACGATTCCAGATTAGCGACCTGCCTGCCGGCAAAGGCAGGTTGGCAATTTTAGATTTTGTAAAGGGTTTTTTGTGTTGACTTAGTGAACATTTGTTCACTATAATGAGGTTAGTATTAATTAACCTCTCAATCATGGAACAAAAAGGTAATATGGTGATATATCAGGCAAAAAGTGGAGCAATTGCATTAAAAGGTGATTTTAAAAAAGAAACCATTTGGGCAAGTCAAAGACAACTTGCAGATATTTTTAGCGTTGATATACGCACAGTCAATGAACATATCGGTAACATTTTCAAAACAAAAGAACTAAATAAAACATCAACTATCCGGAAATTCCGGATAGTTCAACAGGAAGGAACTAAATCGGTATCACGTAATATTGATTACTATAATCTTGATATGATTATTTCAATAGGCTACCGAGTAAGTTCAAAAACAGCAACAAATTTTCGCAAATGGGCAACAAAAACACTCCGTTCACATATTGTTAAAGGTTACACTATTAATTCATCACGAATTAAAAAGAATTATGACTCATTTTTGCAAGCTGTTGAAGATGTTAAAAAGCTTATCCCCGCACAAGGTGCATTAGGCACTGATGAAACTCTTGAGTTAATTAAAACTTTTGCTAATACATGGTTTTCTCTTGAGGCTTATGACAAATCATCCTTTCCGATAAAAGGTGCTACCAAAAAACGTGTTGATATAACATCTGATGAACTTAAAAAAGCTGTTAGCGAATTTAAAAAGGAATTGATTAGGAAAAAAGAAGCTACTGAACTTTTTGGACAAGAGAAAAGTAATGGAAGTTTTACGGGAATTATCGGAAATGTTTTTCAATCTTTTGCCAAACGTGATCTTTATCCAAGTGTTGAAGAAAAGGCCGCCCACCTGCTTTATTTTGTGATTAAAAATCATCCTTTTACCGATGGAAACAAGCGATCTGGTGCTTTTAGCTTTGTATGGTTTTTACGCAAGGCAAAAGTATTAAATACACAAAGTCTTACTCCGGAAGCCCTAACTGTTCTCACGCTTTTAATTGCCGAAAGTAATCCAAAAGAAAAGAATAGAATGGTCGGATTGGTATTATTACTTTTGAGGAGAGATATCAATTAATCAAATAAACCTGTCCGCCGTGGTGGATCATAGTTCAGACAAAGGTTTTTTGTGGTAAAATGCATGCACTATCTAATTTTTTAATATGAAAAAAATATCACAGATGCGCCGTAGCGTACTACCACTTGCCTTTACCTTTACCTTTGCCTTATTTATGTTAAGCGGATGTATCGGTGTTTTTGACTTTGTATGTAATTTTGCAGGAGATAACGACTACCATTGCTATCAATGGTTTGCTGTACAGGAAGAAGATCCGGATATGTGCGCCAATGTTAATCAGGCAGAGAAATTTGAAAAAGGAGGTAGTAACCCACCAAGAGATAAATGTTATTTGATGATTGCAGAAAAAACCGGTGACCCTTCAGGCTGTTCAAATATACAAGGAGGAATGATGAGCTACACTGTGCAGGAATGTGTTTGGAAAGCTGCGGTAAGTGCTCGTAATCCTGAGATTTGTCATACAATTGAAGGTTCACATAATGGATTTGCACAAACATATAATACTGAAACCTGCTTAGCTGCGATTGAAGATGCAGGCGGTGCAATTGAAGAGGAGGAGGAAGAAGATGAGGAAGGCGAAGAGGAAGAAGAGGGTGAATGCAAATATGATTCTGACTGTGATGCAATTTGTGAAGGCGATGTAATGTGGAAAATGGGATGCAATGCCAGAACAAATAGTTGTGAAAAAACTTTTGATACTGACTGTAAATCTGAAATGGAAACATTTGGCGAACTAAGTTTTGGTAAAATATGTTCAGGAGGAGAATGCATTCGTGATGAAAGCAGTATTGATGCAAAAAGGAGTGAGCTTACAGCTGAAAAGAAGAAACTTTCAGATGAAGTAAAACAAATTAATGGAATAAGACAAGAACTGACAACCACAATGTTAGACACGAATAAAAAATGTTTAAGCGGTCTTGCTGACGCAACAAATATAATTATTATTGAAGGTGCTACAAGAATCGCGTCACTATCTTCCAGTCTTACCTCATTCGCAATGCAGGGTGGTAAGCAGTTGGATGTTCCATCCGCAATGGTTGATTATGCAGGTGACAATGTTCAGAAATTATTTAATTATTTAGACAATCCAAATCCACCCGAAGAACAAAAATTATCACTCCCGGATTTTATCGCTCTTAATTGCAAACTGTACGATTATTTTAAAATGGAACTGGCATCATATGATGGAATACTTGATGAAGCACTCGAAAAAGCAACTAATGTAGACGCACAATTGAATGAATTGCCGTAAGTGATTGATAAATACAGAGATTCAAACAAAGAGATTTTGTGATAAACAAATTTATAGACTATAATAAGACAAACATTTAATATTTTCATTATGAAAAAAATATTTATAACCATTGCCCTTATTATATTTAGTCTTTCACATGTTATTGCAGACAGCAGTTTTAATGATATTCAGAATGAGCATGAAAATTTGGATGCGATTGAATATCTAAAACAAAATAATATTGCAGGAGGATACTCAGATGGAACATTTAAGCCTGAAAACCTAATTAATAGAGCTGAATTTATCAAAATTGTTATTGGTGCCTATTTTAACGAAGAGGAAATAAATAATTGCGTTTCAAACAATACACAACCACATTGGGCATATGTATTTTCTCCGGATGTTCTAAAAAATGAATGGTATGCCAAATATATTTGTATGGCAAAAGTAAATAATATTGCCGTAGGTTATCCCGACGGAACATTTAAACCTGAAAAAAATATCACATCCGCAGAAGCGATAAAAATCATAGTAAAAGCGGAAGGCATAGCCTCAGAAATACCCTATGAACCAGATGAAAGTGAATCAATGTATTGGTTTACACCATATTTTAATATGATTGATGATAGCAATGTGATTCCAGACAGCATCTCAAGATTTGATGAAGAAATTTCACGCGGAGAAATGGCTGAAATAATTTATCGCAAACAAAATGATTTATTTTTAACAAATTATCATAATTATGGTGATTTGATGTATAACACTTTCCACGATCTTTTCCCGGGAAATGAATTATACGAAGAACTGGAAACCTGTATGGAAAATCCGCCAAAAGGCAATAAAAGAGTTTGTTATGACGGATTTATAAGAAGCATTACAGTAATTGAAAATGACAATCAATTAGATTATTTATTAAACATTTGTAAATATAATTTTGTTAATGCAAACGAAAATGCAACATACGTCGCATACATTGCATTTATAAAAGGTGATGACTTTTTATGTAATTTAGCAGAAGATTCTGTAGACTGCGAAGGATATCTTCTTGGATACAAAGCACCAGAAATTACAGCAGAAATCCTTACAGAATTTCCAAATTTATTCTCCGGCGACACTGCTTACGAAGAAGATTTTCCAAATTGTCTTAACAATCCACCATACGGACATGCAGGCTCATGTTACAAAGCATTAATATCATCTGTTGAAGAAATAAATACCGATGAGGAATCTGGCTTCCTGATAGGTTTATGTGCAACTAAATACCATCAACCCTTTGAAACCTTTCCATGCTATGCATCAATAGCATTACGAGAAAGAAAATCATCTGCTTGTGAACTGGCCGACTCTGAATTCGATTGTCATAGATTATATTATGATCCCGAGGGATATGTAAGACGCGATGATCTTGAAAACTACACACTAGAACACCTGAATGCACTAATGGGAATTTGTGAAGAAAAAACAGGAGCTATAGGAGCCGAGTGTGAAAGTATGATTAGCCAAGGTGGTGCGCTATTAGAGGAAAAAGGTGTCAGTGTAGGAGAATAAGATATTGACATAAAATTGACATACTCCTTATTTAATACTACAATCATTCTCCAGCTGGCGTTTTATCGCCATATTTTTCAACCCAACGAATGAGTATGGCGTAGCTACTGGCTATTTGTCTGCTCATTTATAATAAGGAGGAAACCATGAAAGGTTTTTTGATAGTTACAGTATTGGTCATAGTTTCCACTAGCCTTTTCGCTAAC
>JAUXDO010000120.1 GCA_030618315.1 Candidatus Peregrinibacteria bacterium
TACAACAAAAGCACTATCATATTGCATAAGGGCTTGTAATTTCTGATAAGCAATTTCCAAATTTGATTTTATTTGATTAACAGTAATGGTTATTTGCTGCCCTTTTGCTTTTGAATTCAGCAAATCAAGATGACTGATGTCACCTTGTTTATATTGAAATTCTGCATTATTAATAAAGTTTCGATATAAACTATCAATTTCCCTATAAAGATCTTGCTTATTTAACAGATACTGTATTTCAAAATAGGCTTGTGAAACATTTTTAGTAAGCATATGTTTCTTCCGTATCAATTCAACTTCTGCAATTGAAATATTTTTCTTATTCACCTCACTTTGGGCTGTATATACTGTAGGGAAATTGAAATTTTGCTCAAGCCCGAATATCTTCAGAGGATAGCCATTTTCTGCAATATTGTTTTGGTCGTAACCATAAAAAATCAGTGTTTTATCAATCGAAAATGATGTCGGTTTAAGAGCTTCGCTTTCTTTTACTTTCAGAGTGTAAGCATTAAATTCTTTATTATTTTGGATTGCTAATTGAATAGCATCTTGCATATTCAGTTCTTTAGTTTGTCCAAAAGAAGTGAATGTCGAAAGGATAAAAATTAAACCAATGAAGGTTGTTTTCGACCTTATAAACTTCAATGGCCAAAGCTTAATGCCTTTAACATTATAAAATATCTCGAAAAGCAAAGGTAATGCAATCATTGTAAGCATAGTAGAAGTTATCAAGCCTCCAATAACAACGGTAGCCAGAGGACGTTGTACCTCTGCCCCGGCACCTGTAGATATTGCCATAGGTAAAAAGCCCATTGCTGCTGCTGCGGCCGTCAGCATTACCGGACGTAAGCGATCTTTAGTACCTTTAAAAATAAGTTCTCGCATATCGGTCATTCCTTTTTGTTTTAAATCTTTTAAATGTTCAATCAAAATAATTCCATTGAGCACGGCAATTCCAAAAAGAGCAATAAATCCAATACCTGCAGATACACTAAAAGGCATTCCCCTGATCCAGAGAAAGAAAACGCCACCCACTGTGGATAAAGGGACTGCTGTAAAAATCATTATAGCGTCTTTTAGTGATTTAAATGCAAAGTGCAGGAAAATAAAAATCAGTACCAATGCTAAAGGTACAGCAAACATTAAACGTTTAGTTGCATTTTTCAAATTCTCAAACTGCCCCCCATAAACAATATAATTACCAGGCTCTAAAGAAATATTTTCATCAATTATAACCTGAATGTCCTCGACAACCGATTGTAAATCACGATTTCGTACATTAACGCTAATCACAACCCGACGACGAGTATTTTCACGTGAAATTTTTGCCGGACCTTCAGCAAATGAAATGTCTGCCACCTCTTTCAAGGGAATTTGGTTCCCATTTGGTAAAGGAACCTGAAGTTGTTGAATGTTATTTATATCCATGCGATCTTGTTTTTGAAATCGAACCGCCAGATCAAAACGTTTTTCTCTTTCATAAACACTTCCGGTAGTTTCCCCTCCAAAAGCCATGGATAAATAACTATTTAAGGTTTGAATATCCAATCCATAATAGGCAATTTTATTTCTATTGTATTTAACATTCATTTGTGGAAGACCAGCAGTTTTTTCAAGTATAATATCAGCTGCTCCGGGAACATCTTTGATGATATTTTTAATTTCACTTGCTTTCTTGTCCAAATAGTCTAAATCCTCGCCAAATATTTTAATGGCTATATCAGCCCTAACACCAGTAATCAATTCATTAAATCTCATTTCTATGGGTTGTGTAAATTCATATTCAATACCTGGTAAAACTGATAAAGCATCTTTAAATTTATCGGCCAGTTCTTCTTTACTTTTGGCCGAAACCCACTCTTTTCGAGGTTTTAGTTTTATTATCACATCAATTTCTTCCATAGACATAGGATCTGTAGGGATTTCTGCTGCTCCGATACGACTTACTATTTGATCAACTTCGGGGAAATTCTCGATGAGAATATTTTCCATTCGTGTAGTCATCTCTATCGTTTTAGTAAGAGAAGTTCCTGTTTTTAAAACCGGTTGAATCACAAAATCACCCTCGTCCAACGTAGGAACGAATTCGCCACCCATTTTTGAAAATATCATTCCTGTTAACAGTAACGATACTAATGCTGCGCCCAATACATAGCGTTTATGACCGCATGACCATCTTATTACAGGAGCATAAGAACGGTGAGCCAGATTCATTACCCAATCCGACAAATTCTTTTTGCGCTTTTTTTCTGGTTTCAGGAAAAGAGAGGCTGCTACCGGGAGCCAGGTTAACCCTAAAATCATGGCTCCGATAATGGCAAAGCTGAACGATAATGCCATGGGGCGAAACATTTTGCCTTCAACGCCACTTAGCGAAAGAATAGGAATAAAAACAATAAGAATAATAATTTGACCAAAAATTGCTGAATTCATCATTTTGGACGCACCTTTGAAGGTGATTTTATCGATTAACCTCTGGCGCTTCTCGCCATTTGCACTATCAAAATCTGCTTTTTTTAATGTAATCCGGATAGCAATATACTCGACAATGATTACAGCGCCATCTATAATAATTCCAAAGTCAAGCGCGCCCAGGCTCATCAAATTTGCATCAATTCCAAAAATATACATCAGCGATAAGGTAAAGAGCAAAGCCAACGGGATCATTGATGCAATAACCAGGGCAGAACGAACATTCCCCAACAAAAGAATAACAATTAGCACAACAATGATGCTTCCTAAGGCTAAATTTTCGACTACAGTGAGAGAAGTTTTTGAAATCAATTCACTCCGCTCAAGAATTGGGTTGATAAACACACCTTCGGGCAAGCTTTTTTGAACTTCGGCAACGCGCTTTTTAACCTCATTAATCACTAATTTTGAATTGGCATCTTTAAGCATCATGATTTGGCCCAGCACTTTTTCACCTTGTCCATTCGCCGTAATGGCACCAAACCGGTTGGCATATCCGAAATGAGCGGTTGCGATATCTTTTACAAGTATGGGAATTCCACCACTGTTTTTTATAACGATCTCTTCAATATCTTGCAGTGATTTTACCAGGC
>JAUXDO010000056.1 GCA_030618315.1 Candidatus Peregrinibacteria bacterium
CATTGCTCATCAATTGTTTATCGATAGAACTTCCATTGCTCTTCAATAGTTTTATATTCCACTTCCCCCACACTACTCCATCTGGTGTGATTTTTGTTTTAGGAAGGTCCAAAACAGCATCATTGCACTGATGTACTAGTACACTATTATGTTCAATGGAAAACGTTGTATCTTTAACTTTTACACCCCTGCCTGAATGTCCGTCAGAGATAAATTCAACAAGTCTGGTAATCGATTTTTCATACAAATCGTTTGCACCAAGAATCTGAATCAGAACTTCAGATTTCACATCATTTGGCAGTCTGTTAAATTGCTCCTTATCAAACTTACTATCCAAAAGGTTCACAGAAATCCATTTCTCAGCTTTTTTTGATAGTACATCCAGCTTTTTCTCAGCATTACTACTGATATTCCTAATCTCTTTTTCAAGATCCTTATTATTCATGGATGGAATCAGTTTATGTCGCCAGTAATTTCTCTCATAACTTAAATCAAAATTACTTTCATCAGTCCGATAATCGAGATTATTATCCTTTGCATATTTCTCAATACCCTCTCTCCTTACATCCAAAAGCGGTCTAATAAGCTTATCCGACTGACATCTCATCCCAATCTGCCCCCTAAGCCCCGCACCGCGTGCAATATGCATCAAAACAGTCTCAATCTGGTCATCCAGATGATGTCCAACAGCTATAAAATCAACTTCACACTCCTTTCTTACTTTTTCCAGAAAATTATATCTGATCTCCCGTGCATTGTTTTCCAGATTACCATTTTTAGGAATCTTAATTCTTTCACAAATATATCCAACACTCCATTTTTTAGCCAAATCCATAACAAACGCCTCATCTGCATCACTATCTTTATCTCTTAGCTGATGGTTCAGATGAGCAATTGTAATATCATACCCAAGCTCCTTTAAAACATGTGCCAGCACAACGCTATCCGCCCCTCCGCTCACACCAATAACCACCCGTCTGAATGGCAGGATTTTTTTTAGAATGGATTGGGTGGATTTAAGGATGTTCATTGTGGGGTTATTATACAACATTCCAAACATTTACTCACCCCATTTAGTAATTTATTCCACATAAATCCACCCCTCTCTTGCTTACCGCGCAAAAGAGGGGTTTGAGCTTGGCTAAATATAGCAAATCAATTATCAGCTATTATTGTAAGCAGTTTTACAGTTCATTGTTTCACTGAATTGCTAAAAGCCTCTTTTTCCATTTAAGAAAGAGAGGCTGATGGATTTGACGGATTTGTGGTGAGTAAATGTTCGGATTTAGTGCAAAAACGCCCTACTACCAGTAAACACCATCGCAATACCAGCATCATCAGCAGCTTTTATAACTTCATCATCCTTAATTGATCCGCCTGGCTGAATAATGGCAGTGATTTTATGTTCTTTGGCTTTTTCAATACTGTCCGGGAATGGAAAGAAAGCATCTGATGCCATTACTGAACCGTCTTCTCTGCTAAGAGCTTTTTCAATAGAGATTTCCACTGCATCAACTCGGCTCATTTGTCCTGCTCCGATTCCCACAGTCATACCGTTTTTTGCGAGGACAATTGCATTGGATTTTACGTGTTTAACAACGTGCCATCCAAAAAGCATATCTTTCATTTCCTGTTCAGTTGGTTGGCGTTTGGTTACAATTTTCAGATCAGATTCGCTTATCTGCTTAGTATCCAAATCCTGGATAAGCAAGCCACCGCTTACTTTTCTATAGGTTCTTCCATTCGGTTCAGGCTTAATGTCATCGATTTTCAAAATCCTTAAATTAGGTTTTGCTTTGAACACTTCAAGCGCTGAATCTTCAAAATCAGGAGCTAATACCACTTCAAAAAACTTACTTGTAATACTCTCCGCAATATCTTTTGTACATGTCCTATTAAAGGCTATAACTCCGCCAAAAGCAGACTTTGGATCACCTTCATACGCATTAACAAATGCATCACTAATCGTATCTGCAGTAGCAATTCCGCAAGGATTTGCATGTTTGATAAAAGCAACTGTCGGTTCCTCAAATTCTCTAACCAGACTAAGTGCCCCGTCGGCATCCATAATATTATTATAACTCATATCCTTGCCCTGAATTTGTTTTGAACGGACAAGGGAAGCTTCGCTATGACCATTTTTATCCTTATAAAAACCAGCTTTCTGATGCGGATTTTCACCATATCTCAAGTCTCCGATTTTTTCTACGACAATATGCTCAGTTTTCCCCTCGGTCAGATAATTTGCAATCATGGCATCGTACTCAGCAGTTTTTTCGAACACTTTTTCAGCCAAACGTCGTCTTGTTTCTTCGCTGGTATCTCCATCTTTTTCAATCTCTTTCCAAACCTTCTCATAATCCGTCGGATCAGTAACAACCGTCACGTATCTAAAGTTTTTGGCAGCACTGCGAAGCATACTTGGTCCACCGATATCGATTTGCTCAATCGCTTCAGGCAACTTCACCCCATCTTTTTTAATAGTTTCTTCAAATGGATAAAGATTCACAACGACCATATCTATCATTCCGATATTATGCTCCTCTGCCGATTTCATATGCTCATCGCTATCCCGAAGCGCCAAAAGGCCACCGTGGATTTTCGGATGAAGTGTTTTAACTCTCCCGTTCATCATTTCCGGAAAACCTGTGTAATCACCAACATCGATAACCTCTATGCTGTTTTCACGCATCAGCTTTGCTGTACCGCCCGTAGAAAGTATCTCAACTCCTTTGTTGGATAGCTTTTTTGCGAATTCAGTTATTCCGTCTTTGTCTGATAGTGAAATTAGAGCGCGTTTGATCATGATTATTTAATGTTAAGCACAAATAGTTTATGCCAAGTATGTAGGTAAACGCAAGAATAATATCCAACGTAGGGACGCGCCATGGCGCGTCCCTACTTGTTGAGGATAAACGATTTGCCTTTATCCTTGCCTTATTATATTAAATATGTTATAATATTACATTAAGTAATAAATATTAATCAAAAAATGGGAGAAGAATCTCAAAATAAATCAATGGAAGTTATATTCCAATTTGGATTACATCCGGATTTATGCAGAAAGATTGCAAATGTTATTCTGAATGATTCAGGTCAGCCGGACAATAACAGGCAATTATCATTATTTCCGATTAACTTGGATGAAATAAGAGTATTTGTTGAAAACGTAGAAAGTGCACGTACACAAGTATCAAGAGTATTTCAAAGCAGTGGTGTTGGAGTTGAAGTTAGAAATGGAAAATTCATAATTGTTCGCGTTCCTGATGAGGAAGATGTGGATGCAAGAAAAGCGATAGGATATTAAAACAATATTTCATAGTACAAAAAAATTGACTTTTTTTTGGCTGTCGATATAATCTTTCTGCAATCCTAACCAGGGGACCATCGTCTAGTGGTTAGGACTCCGGATTTTCATTCCGGCAACAGGGGTTCGATTCCCCTTGGTCCTACCAAAGGAACTCTAGTGAAAAATCTAGAGTTTTTTTGAAAAAAAGTTAAATCGAATAAGGAGCTTGTATAAGCCAAATAATCAATTACCCTTGTCCTTGCCTTCTTGTCCCGCAAGCGCGGTGATTCCTTTTCCTTATTTTACCCTTGCTATTCTTTTAAAAATTTGCTATAATATAATGAAGCTTAAGAAAAAAAAGAAGTTCATTTACATATCAATTTCGTCAGTGAGAACAATCTGTTCGAGAAACAAAAATCAAAATCTTCATTTTTGCCTTTTGAGACTTTCGTCCTTCGTAGTTTACTACGGAGAATGGATCGGTCTTGGAAGATACAATCTTGATTCGTCTTGATCGGCGGATCTCGAGCAGTTTGATCTCACTGATAATCGACGAGAGCAGTCTGCCTCTGAAACAAAAACAAAATTAAGCATTTAGTTTTTCATTTGGTTTCGGCCTTATGTTTTATTAGATGTTTTGTCTAATTTCTTTGGCAGTCTGATCTCGTTGATACCCTCTCTCGGTGAGATAAGTCTGCCTTTGAAACAAAAACAAAATTATGCATTTAGTTTGCATTTGACTTCGGTCTTATGTTTATTAGATGTTTTGTCCACATTTCTTTGGCAGTCTTATCTCACTGACAATCAGTTAGCAGAAATCTGTTCAAGAAACAAAAATCAAAATCTTCACTTTCCGCCTTTGGTTTCGGCCAGAGATACGGAGTTTGATTCGTCTTGATCGGCGGATCTTGGACAGTTTTCTCTCACTGATTGTGTTTTTTAATACTCTAGGCTTTCGTCCTTTGTAGTTTACTACGGAGAATGGATCGACCTTCCGTATTATTGCTTAGTATCCTCAGCACATTTATTTGTACTGAGAATTCTAAGTTTCACTTTTGGTGGGAGTTTCAAAAAAGTCTTATTGTCTTCGGACGACGAGGCTTTTTTGTTATTTATCTATTTTTCGTATATCATATCAGCCATGAAACAAATCCTGACAATCATAATCGGCTTCCTGATTCTAGTTTCCTGCACGCCAAATGAATCTAAATTCAAATCCACAGTTCCTCCGTTAGAGGAACGAATCGTGCAATCGGATAAGCCCCGCTTAGCGGGGGATCAGCCACTGGAAATCAATCTCGATGTTCCATTCTTTTCCCAAGCTCCCGATGCCGATTGGGGAATGCCGTGGCAGGAAGCATGTGAAGAAGCGGCAGTCCTACTCGCTTATTATTACGCGACTGACCAATCGCCTACAAAAGAAGAATTCAAAGCAGACATCCAAAAACTTGTAGATTGGCAAATTGAAAACTACGGTGATTACGAGCATACGGATATTGAACAAACCGCAGAAATGTTACGCGAGAATTTTTTGAGTCAATCATTAATAACCGAAGGCGAACAAGCGCTTGTTCGCCTACAGGATATTAATTTAAATATTATTAAAAATCCCTCAATCGAAGAACTAAAACAGGAACTATCCCAAGGCCACCCAATAATAGCTCCTTTCGCAGGTCGCCAGCTCGGTAATCCTTTCTATTCTGCCGAAGGTCCGTATTATCACATGATGGTTATTCGTGGATATGATGAAAAACACTTCATTACAAACGATGTCGGTACAAAACGTGGAGAGAATTTTATTTATCCATACGAAACAATCATGTCCGCCATGCATGAGTGGCACGACACCGATATTAACCTTGGAGAAGCGAAAGTGATTGTGTTATATTGAGTTCTCATAATTTTCTCAATATGCTATCAGAAATAATTGTTAAGGTTGATAAAAATTTAGCCAATGATCCAGAATCTATTAAGAGCGCTCTTTTAAAAAATAAAGAAATATTGGGAGCAAGATTAAATATAGAAGATTTAGCAATAGAGTTTGTTAAAAACGATTTATGGAAAATAACATTTGCCTCTATTCAGCGTAGAGGAATTGAATTTTTACTACTAAAAGCAGAAGGAGTTCAGGTTGTTAATCAGGATTCACAGGATTTAGTAGAATCTACGGGGTAAGATAATTCCCGTCTTTTTAAAACAAAAGGAAATACCATCGCCAGAATATTAATTTGAACAAATAATCCTCCGGCAAAGCTTACAGGAATAGCGTAAATTCCGATTATTGGAACGAGGGATTTTGCAGATATAATTGTAAAAATTATGATTGTTGTATGCAGAAAAGCAGGAATCACAGTATTTTTAAGCGAATAATAAGCTCTGTGATATGCGTGCATCAAACTCTCCAATGGAATCGCGATGCAATAAACCATTAATACGCTTGCAAGTAAATCAATGTCCGCTTGTCCGAACTCACCACCGCCCAAAAGCAGACCGACAACCGTTTTACTAAGCAATGCCAGTGCAATGGCTGCAAGAGTGGTATATACAGCTGATCTAAATCGATTCCTTTTAAAATCGCGTCTGAATTTTTCAAAATTACCTTTACCCGCATCATGTGAAAGCGTCGGATACATAGCCATTGCAATTGCTATCCCGAGTAAGCTAACCGGCAGACTCATAAAATTCCTAGCATAATTATAAGCCGCCACACTTCCTTCAGATAACGTAGAAGCAATGCTGGTGAAGGCCATTAGCATTACAAACCACATGGTATATTGCAGTATTTTTGGAAGCATTAATTTAATCGTCTCTTTTATCTCAGGTGAAAATGAGAAGTCGATTTTATTCCTAAAATTATATTTTTTCTTCCTTAACGGCCAGAATCTATTTAATAAATGAAGGAGAACACCAAAAACCGTTCCCATAACTAAGCCAACAAGTCCAAATTTTGGAACCAAAAACAAAACGCCGATAATTATTCCAATATTGTATAAAGCTGGCGAAAGCCCCCACCAGAAAAACTCTTTCACACTTATTAAAATCCGACCATACGAGTTGCTCAATGTGAATAATATCGGAGAAATCAAAAGAACGCGTGTAAGTAAAATATATTGATCTAAGTCTGCTCCGCTAAATCCTGGTACAAGATAATGTGCAAAATATGGCAGTGTAATGCCGACTATTACCGACGCTACAACCATCAAACTCAGTCCCCAGGTGATCATTTGATGTGCATAGGCAAATCCGAGCGATTTTTTTTCATCATATAATTTTGAAAATATCGGTACGAATGCAGCCGAAAGAGCTGTCCCAACGAGAACTCCAAGTATCATATCCGGAATAACAAAAGCGGCGTTGTAAATATCCAAAGTCCGAGAAAGCCCGAATTCATGCGCAAAAATGCGGTCCCTGAGTAGTCCGAAAAAGTAACTGAGACCGGAGCCAAGTGTTAAACTCCACGATGAATGGAATATTAATATTTTGAGATTTCCTGGTTCACGAAGTTGTCGGAGGACCTTAATCATTTAACATTTATCATTTAACATTTACCATTTTACATTTCTGTTATAATTTAGCCATGAAACTTGAAGGCGAAAAAATTTATCTAAAACCATTTGGCAAAAAGTACGCAAAAGACTGGGTCCGCTGGACTCAGGATGAAGATGTAATTCGTTATGGCGTAATGCGTTCCTATACTTTAGAAGAAGAACTACAGTTTATTGAAGACTGGAAAAAAGATCCCAATCCGGATTATATTTTTTGCATATTTATTAAAAAGAATGATAAATTAATTGGAAATTGCGGAACTCATAAGCCAAAAAATAAAAAACACGCAGGTAAAACTTTTGTAGGAATCGCAATCGGAGAAAAAAATGAATGGGGTAAGGGCTATGGTACTGATGCTATGAAAACTTTACTCAAATATGCAAAAGAGAAACTTGGATTAAAAGAGGTTTGTCTGAATGTCGATATTCCAAATATCCCTGCTCAAAAAGTTTATAAAAAGTGTGGATTTGAAATCGTTGCTAAAGAAAAAGCCCCTGAACGCACAAATAGCGGAGGAGAACAATATATAATGCGAGTGAAGTTATAATTACCACACCCCAGATACCCTTTCCCCTTTTCCATCTTTACCTTCATTTTCACGCGCCGATTTCAGGAGTATTTCATATCTTTTCCTATATTTTTCAAGCCCTGCAAATACAACTGCCTCATCTTCCTTTTTGCAAAGTCCAAGATTGCAGTATCCAACAAGTTTGATCTTAACTCTGAATAACTGAATTAAGCTAT
>JAUXDO010000026.1 GCA_030618315.1 Candidatus Peregrinibacteria bacterium
CTGTTGGATCATCAAAATATTCTTCACTCCCAGGTCCTCCTATAAACATAATTGCGTCATAATCATCTGCATTTACATCGCTCAAAAGAACACCTACCTCAACCTCACTACCAAATTTACCACTGGCAGTATTTGTTGTACTAGCTGTGATTACTTCATGACCTGCAGATTCAATTGCATTTTTTGAATCTTCATATTCTTTATCCTGAAAATCTATTGATGAAATAACTGATAGAATTTTTGCCATGTTTTTTTGTTTAGGATGTAATCACTTTAGATTGAAAGTATATCTTTTTCAAGAGATTTTAGTTCGTCTAATAGTTGATAAAAAGAAGATTTTTCCTCATAAGATATACTATTTGAGCTTAATAATTCTGAAATGGCTTTTTCTAGAGTATTTAGAACTTCTTCCAAAACCCAGCGTGTGTATTGGTAATCACATCCATCATCATTTTCATTATCCATCTCCCAGCGATTAGTAATCTGCCTGTCTGTTTTTACAGGTAAGATTGTATGATACCAGCAAATATCCTTACCAGATTCTGTATTAATCCAATCAGCTAACTCCATATGGGACATCTTTATAAAATCGTGTACATTTTTCATCCAACATCGAACTCTGACATTTAAAGGGTGATTATGTAATGCTTCTCTTTCCTTCCAGTTTTCAGGCTCTTCAACTGAATCAAAATCGAAACCATCCTGTTCAAGCATCATTCTAGTTTCAGAAAATGAGTCGCTTACACATTCTAAAGCAGATTCAATACTATCTGGATCCTTTCCCCGCAGTCTCATTTTTGCATCGTGTTTTAATATTCTGCCACATAATGGACAATCTACTTTGTTACAGGATATTCGTCTCCATTGGCAATCCTCCCATAGAGGATATTCAAATGTAAAATCGTCATCTTTAAATATTGGTCTTTTTGAACTCATAATTAATGTTGTTATTAATTAAAATAATTGTTAAATACATTCATCTATTAAATCCTCATATTCAGGATTTGTAAAAACATATGGCCATCCATCCAGCATTTTGTGTTTAACAGGATTCCATGCAATATATTCCCAATGTTCATCAAAATCCAAATCATTTCGAATGAAATGGTCATGGAATGATTCATGCCAGCAGAATTTTGGGATTTTCAGTTGATTTTGATACTTTTGATTTTGATACTTTTGCAGATATCTCAGTTGAAATAACTCTATTTTTTTTCGGTGATCATTAATCAGTTGATCACATTTTTCATTATTACCACCCTGAAAGCGGGATTCGCTAATCCCGCTTTCAGATGGGAGTAATATATCGTTAATATCTCGCGAAACATGACGTTTTAGAAATTGAATGATTTTTGAAATATTAAATTCATCCGATGGCTTAATCAATAAATGGAAATGATTGTGTAATAAAACCCATCCATACAAATTAAAACTTTTTAACTTTTTACATACCCCTAAATTCTCCATAAATACGTCACAAAAAATTGATTCCTTAAAATATGGATGCCGATTTAATGTATATGATGTAACAAAATATACCGCATCTTCAAAATATACGCGCTTTTGGCTATTTCGGTGTTTTATCATGCTTAATTATCACTTAGATACTATTTATTCATTTATATACAGGATCACATTATTACCAATAACAAAAATGGTTGTCAACAAAAAATTACAGACTCTCCTTAATCCTCTTAGCTATCTCCTCCCCCACAACCTGCTCCAAAACAACCTGAGGAGCTTCTTTTATCTGATGAACAGAGCCAAAGTACATTAACAATTTCTTTTTCATTTTAGGACCGACTCCATCAATTGCATCAAGTCCGGACTTAACCATTTTCTTATCACGCGAAGCACGATTGTGCTCATTTGCAAAACGATGTGCCTCATCCCGCACCCTCTGCAGTAAATAACTAGCCTCTGAGTCTTTTTTGAGATTGATAGGTTCAGATTTACCAGGCATAAAAACCTCTTCCTCTCTTTTTGCAAGTCCGATAATAGGAATATTTAGCTCTTTATCAAATAAAACCTGTTGAGCCGTGCTTAACTGACCTTTCCCACCATCCACAACGATTAAATCAGGTTTAGATTCAAAGGATGTGTCCTTCTTCTTTTTTTGATAGGCCATATAAATAACCGGATTTTTATTCCCCTGACTTTTTTGCAAATCCCTTAATTCTTTTGGTGGTTCACGGAGAGATTCATATCCAAATTTTAGATAATACTCTTCAAGTTCAGGATGACACATTAGATATAAGCGCTTTGCCTTTGATCTTTCTATCACTTTTTTCATTAAATGATATCCAAGTTTTTTGCCTCTTTCTTTTTTAAAAACCCACAATGCGCTAATTCGGTGAATTTTGTCAGTCAAATCATTACTCCTGCAGAAACCAACCATCTTTTTTGCCTTCTCAAGTATATAAAAATGCTTCACGTCCCAATCATCATGATAATAATTGATTTTTTCAGCGATTTTAACCATCGGAGCACGATCTTTTTTCTTCGCTTTCCTGATTTTATAGTCCTCAGGCAATTCTGCAGGAAGATAATTAAGGCGACGAGAAATCACTTCCTCCATGCTTTTAAAATCGTCTACTTTACCAACAGTCGACCTTAAACGGAATTGGCGATAATCAGGCTTATATGCCTCACCTTTCTTAAATACGACCATCGAACCGACTGTCTCAGTTCCGGAAAGATGTGAAATGTCATAACACTCAATTCTTTTAAGAGACTCTTTGATTTTTAGTGCTTTTTGCAGATCCTCAAGGGCCTTTTCACTTTTCTTCTCATCCGCCATCCACCGCACACGGGATTGCTGTGCATAGCTACGTGCATTTTTTTCAGCAAGTTCGATTAGTTTATCTTTTTCACCTTTAATCGGATGGATTAATTTAACTGCATGGTCTGTTTGTTCAGAAATAAATTCCTTAACCATTTTATGTTCATCAGTTTCAATTGAAATAATCACCTCTTTTGGAATATCAGCCGCTCTTGAGTAATAATCGACTAAAAAAGACTGCATGACCTCCCCTGGAGCATCCCCTCCTTCGGATATAAACTTTTCCTGATTAATCAACTTACCAACACGTATCTGGAACAAGATAAAGTAGCTTTTCCCCAAATCCTCAACGTAAGCAATAACATCTCTATCAGGTAAATTCGTATCAGTAATTATCTGTTTCTCAGCGGACCTTTCAATTGCATAAATCTGGTCACGCAATGCGCTTGCTCTTTCAAACTTCTTTTCATCAGCAAATTGACGCATTTGTTTCATCAAAGCTTCCTTCGCAGGTTTAAAATTACCGGATAGGAATTCCAGAGCCTGATCTATCTGCTCACGATACTCCTCGGGAGTAACCACGCCAGCACAAGGGCCGGTACAGCGTTTGATGTGGTAATCCAGACAAGGTCGTTTGGCAGGAACATTACCGATTTTTACAGCGACTTTAGCACCTTTTAAAGGTGTACCTTTTGGATCAACGGAAATATTTTTTGTACTGCATAACTTAAATATTTTTTTAACCGATTCCATTAAATGCTGAACATCAGTTCCATTTGTCTTCGGTCCAAAATATTTAGAACCACCCGCCCGTCCTTTGGCGTGGTCCTTTTCAATTTTACGGACTGTTGTTACTTCTGGATATTCCTTATCGATAGATACTTTTATATATTGGAAAGTTTTGGAATCCTTTAAAAGAATATTATATTTAGGTCTCTCTTCCTTAATCAGATTATCTTCCAATATTAAAGCCTCAAGTTCGGTATTTGTTTCTATCCACTCAACTAACTCTGCTGACTCAAGCATTTTTTCCGTCTTAACACCATTTTTTGCGGATGGACGTACATAGCTTTGCAGACGTTTTCGGATGTTTTTGGCCTTCCCAACATAAATAACCTTCTTGTCTTCGTCTAAAAACTTATAGATGCCAGGTTTTTGAGGAGATTTGGCTATAATTTTGGAAAGTTTCTTGCTCATGAATCGATTATAACAAAAGGTATTCCATTTGACATAATTAAAAACTTTTTGTTACTCTTAGCCCCAATATTTGTTAACTGAATAATGATGTCTTCAAAGAAAGAGATTACTGATAAACATATAGAAGAGATTATTCGAGATGAGCTCGGCAAAAAATACCCGGAACACGCAGGGGCAATTGAAGAAATCATGGGTTCAGCGGTTCAGTCAGCCAGAAATAGAATCATCAGGGTCAGAAGCAGTATACCTGCAGCTAATCCTGATAATCTAATATCATTTTCTCTTGAGAGTATGATAAAACAAAGAGAAAAAGAACTTGCGTATGAAGATTATTGTAAATTTATAGAAGAACAAGAAGGAGAAGCAATTGAGCTTGAGGAATTTAAAAAAGAGAGTGCAGGTAATCAAAGTACATATTATTTCTTTTTGCAAATATTGCAAATGGGTATAAAAACGGGAGATCAAGTGGTAAACAGAGATGGAAAAGTATATACAGTTACCAAAATCACTAATAAATGTAGGCCAATTTTAGTAGATGAAAATGGTAAGAAAAAAGGTAATCAGAACTTACTTGGATTTGAGAAGTTTTCTGGCTAGTATGCTAAAATACAGCTATGAATCTCAAATCTTCAATTCTAAAAACAATAGCCTACTTCGATATATTCGACTTCCCACTTTCAGCGGAGGAGATTTTGGATAATTTGTATAACTACAATAAACCAGTCCACATAAAAGAGATAAAGGGTACGCTAAAGGAAATGAATGAAGACAATAAAATAGAAGAATTAAAAGACTTTTTTGTGCTTAAAGGAAGATGTCCGATTGTTGAAACCAGAAAAACCAGAAAATTTATCGCCGAAAAATACTGGAACAGAACAAAGATGTACGGTTTATATATGCGTTCAGTTCCTTTTGTAAAAATGATTGCCGTTTGTAATAATCTTTCATACGATAATCCAAATGAACAATCAGACATCGATTTATTTATAGTGATAAAGCCAGGACGAATGTGGTTAGCACGTCTTTTTATTACACTGATATTACATTTTTATGGAGTCAGACGTTACGGAAATAAAGTCGCAGGAAGATTCTGTCTTAGCTTTTTTGTTACGACAAAAGAATTGAATATCGGCAAGCTTCAGATAAAACCAGAGGATCCGTATCTCGCCTATTGGACCAAGCAACTATCCCCTATTTACGGCGAAGAGACATACAATGAATACATGAAGCAAAATGAGGGATGGCTTAAGAATGAATACGGTCTTAAATTTGCCGAAGACAGCAAAAAACACATGTATGTTTACAATAGAAGTATGCGTAAGAAATTCTTTGAATTTATCTTTGGCGGTTGGCTTGGGGATTTAATTGAGAAACTCCTAAAGAAAACATTTAAAAAGCGTACTCTTAGAAAAATGAAGGAATTAGGACCAGAAGCAAGTATTGTAGTAACAGATGATATGCTTAAGTTTCATAATAATGATAAGAGGAGGGAGTATTATGAAAAGTGGGAAAAAATAAACTGAAGGCGATGATTATTATCTTCGCCAGCGCGATTATTGAATCGCGCCTTCGGTATTATTTTTAGCCTCAAGCACAATATGTCTCTTCGCTATCTTCTGTTTTATTTCTCGCAATCTAAGCTTGTTTAGGTTATGGAGAACCTTAGCATAATCATGATCGCTTTTAAATTTACTTTTACTTTCCTCAGCAACATCCTGTACAAGAGAAAGGCCTGTTTCTTCTTCCAGTCCATAAAGCTGTCTATTAATATCATGGATATGCTCAGCACCAAGATAAGGCTTCAAAATCACATAGTCAGCCCCCCTGTTAAACAACTCTAATCCTTCACGTCCTGAATCCGATGTAACAATTATAATCGGCCGTTTATTATGAGGAATCTTTTCAAGATGTTTAATCAAAAATAAATTGTCTTCAGGGCTAGGCAGAGTGCTGATAATAATTTCTGCGTCTTCCAAATCTAACTCATTTACCAATTCTGCATCTTCAATATCACCGAAAATACAAGTAATGCCTTTTTTAATTAAATCCTTAATAACACTATTGTCGTGATCAACAACCAAATAATCTTCCTTAAAGCCTTTGATCTGCTCAAGAATTGTGTGTCCCATCTGACCACAGCCTAAAAGGATTATATGATTAGACATTCCGACTTTTTTTGATGATAGTTTTGTCTTTGCTTTCCTAAACTCAAAGATTGTCAGAATTCTTCGAAGACGATTATAAATCCAGTTGTTATACGTCATCATGTACGACGACATTGTCATTGTAAGAAGAGCAATAACAGTAACCATAGAAACTACCCCCTGATCAAGATGTCCGAGACTAAGCCCCATAGCTACCACAATTAATGAAAATTCACTGATATTAGCAACAGATAGACCTGTAAAAAACGAAGTTCGCTTATCGTATCCTAATGCCCCCATAATAACCATTACAATTATTGGGTTACCAATTAATACAAATAATGACAGTACAATAAATTTAACTACCAAAGGTCCCATTGCGGCGAATACAAGTCCTGCACCAAGGCCAACAAAAAATATGGTAATGAAAAAATCACGCAAAATCTTTGCCTTGGCATTTATTTCGAATGTATAAGGTAAACTGGCCAAACTTATACCGGCAATAAAGGCACCGATTTCAACATTAAATCCGATCATCTCTGATAAAAGGGCAATAAGAAATGCCCAGGCCAGACTAAATAATATTAATAACTCATGAGAAGTGGCGATTTTGTTGTAAACATAACCAAGTAAAGCGCGAGCAACAATAATTACCAAAGTAAAAAGGACTACTCCTTTGACTAAAACCAAACCAAAATGAGCGAAATCAAAATCAAACGAGCCGACCTGAAAACCCGTTAAGACCAGTAACGCTATAATGGCAATTATGTCCTGTACAAGTAAAACACCAATGGCTACCTGTCCATATAAAGCATTATTATCGCGCTTATCATAAATAATTTTGATAGCGATAACAGTACTTGAAAATGTAAGTGCAATCGCTAAATAAATAGCTTGTATAAGCGGAAAACCAAAGAGGTAAGCTATTCCATAACCAACGATACCTGTAAAAAGAACTTGTCCGATACCAGTGGCAAAAGCAACAAATCCCAGATTTTTCAGGCGCGCGGGATTCATTTCCAGACCTACCAAAAACAGCATCAGCATAATACCGACCTGAGCAATAATATGAATGGTTTCAATCTCATGTACCAAACCGAGCCCGAATGGTCCGATAAGAACACCTGCACCAATGTAGGCTAAAATTAAAGGCTGTTTAAGGTAATAGCAAATAGCCCCAATTACTGCAGCTGAAATAATTACAAGACCTAACTCAAAAAAAAGTGATTCCATATTTTACGTGTTGCGTGTTGTGTGGTGAGTGTTTCGTGTTTACTAAAATTCGCACTTCACACGACACACATCACACATCACTTTATTTATAAAGTAGCTGTCGCTTCATCCATAGTTGCAAAATACGGAATGATTGATGTAAGTCCAACCAAACTGATAACATCCATTACAGCTTCCGAAGCTGCGACCATAATCATCTTTCTGGCGTCTTTTGATAAATGTGTATGAATTGATACCAAAAAACCAATACCTTTACTATTAATAAATTCAAGGTCCTGGAAATTCAATACCATGGTAACCATATTGGCATCATTTAAAAGTGGATCAAGTTGAGTTTTAAGCCCGTCTAAAACGGATTCATCTAATTCACCTTTAAGTGAAACCACCTTGGCTGATGGGTTTGGAGAGTCTGTAATTTCTACAGAAAATTCTGATGGCATAGTTTTTATATTTAAGTTTTATTTCTTTCTCATTTTACTTTATTCAGTAGATGAAATGCAACCTTTTATTAGTTAATTTATATCTGATGTTGTGTCATGACGTCATATCATCATTTCGTCATTACGTTTTTAGTAGTTTTCATTGACCATTAGTTAACCAATCTGATACTGTGTTTATAAATAATAAAAACATGAAAAAAAGAGTTCTCTCTGGAATTCAACCTTCCGGTAAGCTCCATATTGGGAATTACTTCGGGATGATAAAAAGAATGGTCGAGTACCAGGAATCCAGCGACCTTTTTTGTTTTATAGCGAATCTGCATTCTCTTACTACACTTACGGATGCGGATGAGATGAAAAAGTTAACTCTCGAAGCTGCAACTGATATGTTAGCTCTTGGAATTAATCCTGATAAGTGCCACTTCTGGGTACAATCGGATGTTCCTGAAGTCGCAGAGCTAACATGGATTCTTTCATGCTTGACTCCTATGGGCTTAATGGAAAGAGCGCATAGTTATAAAGATAAAATTGCAAAGGGTGTTCAGCCGAATTTAGGTCTTTTCTGTTATCCTGCGCTAATGACTGCGGATATTCTGATTAATCAATCAGAGATTGTTCCTGTAGGAAAAGATCAAAAACAGCATGTGGAAATGTCCAGAGATATTGCAATTAAATTCAATAACAAATTTGGTGAAACATTTGTTATACCCGAGCCAGAAATTCCGGAAGATATAGCATCAATTCCGGGCATTGATGGTCAGAAGATGTCTAAGTCTTACAATAATACAATCCCGATTTTTGATGATGAAAGTGTGATCAAAAAAGCAGTGATGGGTATAGTAACCGATTCAAAAGGTGTTGAAGAACCGAAGGAAACTAAGGGAAGTATTATCTATGAATTATATAAACTGTTTACATCAGCCGACGAGCTTAAATCCTTTAAAACAAGTTTTGAGAAAGGAGGTATGGGATATGGGGATGCTAAAAAAACACTTCTGGAAAAAATACTTGATACTTTCAAGCCATTCCGAGAAAAAAGAGCAGAACTTGAAGCTAATCCGAAAAAGGTAGAAGACATTCTGAATAAAGGATCTGAGAAAGTCAGAAAAATATCACTTGAAACATTAAACAAAGTCCGCGAAGCCACCGGACTCAAATACTAATTCATAATTCGTAATTCGTAATTTTTAATTATTCATGAAATATATATTTATAACAGGAGGGGTGTGCTCATCACTTGGTAAAGGTATTGCATCCGCATCTATTGGTAATCTACTAAAAGCTGCTGGATTTAAAGTCTTTACACAAAAACTGGATCCATATCTAAATGTAGACCCAGGAACAATGAGCCCTTTTCAGCATGGTGAAGTATTTGTAACAGACGATGGAGCTGAGACAGATTTAGATCTAGGGCATTACGAAAGATTTATTGATATTCCTCTTAATAAACTCTGCAGTTTTTCAACAGGGCAGGTTTATCAGACAGTTTTAGACAGAGAGCGCAAAGGAGACTATTTGGGGGGTACAATTCAAATCATCCCGCATATTACTGATGAAATTAAAAATAGAATCCGTAAAGCAGCGAGAAGTGCAAAGTGTGATGTTATGCTATGTGAAATCGGCGGTACTATTGGGGATATCGAAGGTCAGCCATTTGTGGAAGCATTGCGTCAAATGCGTAATGAAGAAGGCAGAGAAAACACAATGTTCATCCATTTAACACTTCTACCATTCCTAAAGGCTTCAAACGAATTAAAAACTAAACCTACTCAGCTTTCAGTCAGAACGTTACAAAGCTTAGGTATTCAGCCGGATATGATTATGCTTAGAGCAGATGATAAGATTCAGAAAAAGCATTTGGTAAAAATTTCACACTTCTGTGATGTAGCTCTGGAAGCAGTTATTCCCGCACCAACAGTTAAATCGATTTATGAAGTTCCACTGAATTTCGAGAGTCATGATTTAACAAGAACAGTTCTGAAAAAACTTAATCTAAAATACCGAAAACCAAAATTAGACGAATGGAGAAAGGTTGTCGAAAATATTCATACAACAAAAGAAGAGATAAAAATTGGTCTTGCAGGTAAATATAATGAACTGGATGATGCATATATTTCAGTTATTGAATCCATTAAATCGGCTAGCTTTTTTCATAAAAGAAAGGCAAAAGTAGTATGGATTGATGCTGAAAAAATAGAAGAAGGTGACAAGAAGGAGTGGAAAAAGCTACATCAGGTAGACGGCGTAGTTGTACCGGGAGGTTTTGGTCACAGAGGAACTGAGGGGAAAATTATGGTTGCAGAATATTGCCGTGAGGAAGAAATACCCTATCTTGGCTTATGTCTCGGTTCTCAAATTATGGCAATTGAATTTGCACGAAATGTTGCTGGAATAAATAATGCGACTTCTGAGGAATTTTCACCTAAAGCAAAGAATAAAATCGTACACTTCCTTCCTGGTCAGCACGAAAAGCGAGCAAAAGGAGGCACTCTTAGGTTAGGCTCATGGCCGTGTAAGATTATCAAAGGTACTCTTGCCTGGAAATGCTATAAAAAAGTAAGAATTGATGAAAGACACAGACACAGATATGAGTTCAATAATAAATTCAAAAAACAATTAGAAAAGAAAGGTTTGATTTTCTCTGGAATCTCACCGGACAGAGAACTGATGGAAATTGTAGAAGTAAAAGGTCATCCATTTATGATAGGTTCACAATTCCACCCTGAATTCAAAAGCAGGCCGAATAGACCGCATCCGTTGTTTAGGGAGTTTATTAAAGCCGCTCTATAATTTGAGATTTGTGATTTGAGAATTGTGAATTAAATCACAAATCAAAATTCACAAATCACAAATAGTCTGATATTGTGTAAACGATGAATAATGCCCCCAACATTCATCGAGAAGATCTAAGCTCTTCTAGCGAAGTGAGAGCTGAGGTGCTTTTTGTAGATTTAGATGAAACACTGCTTGATGGAACAATCAGTGAGCTATCAGATGAAGAATTAGGTGAAGCAAATGTTATTCAAACAACGATGAATCTAATTAAAAAAGCGAAAAGTCTGGGTATGCCGATTGTGATGGTAAGCCGTAATAAATCAGGTCCAATAGATAGATTTTTTAGACTTAAACCGGAATTACGCCCATTATTTGATGACATAATGCCGTGCCTAGGAGACAAAAGTCATCTGATTAACTGTTATTTGTCACAGCACGGAATCAGTCCGGAAAACAGCTTGTTTGTAGACGACAATCCTAATGAGATAGACGATGTAAAAGGTCTGGGAGTCAAAACTGTTTATCCTCATAACACTGCCGGTATTATTTTGGATAAACCAAAAATGAATGAAGAAAAAGTCACTAATTTAACCAGATACAGAGCAAAAAACACATTAGATCTTCTTCAGGCAGACAATGTAGCTCTCACCGCTTGATTTCCTAATTGCCTTTGGTCGCATCTTCCTGACCTGTTTGAACATTTGTTTTGCCGGTCCGACGAGTTCCCCCTCACTAAAACCGGATAGGATTTTCATAACTGCGTTTCCACCCTTTTTTAAATGCTTTTCGCATACCTCCAATACTTTTAAATTCAAATCAAACGATCTTCCGCCATCCATAAATGCAACACCACTGGTTTTAGGTGCAAGATCGGATGTGATTACATCAAATTGATCGATATCGATTTGTGTGTAAACCTTGTCATCAAAAATATCTCCTACATATGTTTCCACATTGGACAGACGCAATGACTCAATCTTCTGGAGATCAATACCAATAGCACCCCCATTCTCTCCGACTATTTTAGAGATATATTGTAGGAAACTGCCAGGCGCCGCCCCTAAGTCTAAAACATTATCACCGGATTTAATTAATTTAAATTTATCCTGAATTTCCTCCAATTTAAAAATACTTCGGGCACGATAACCCTGCTCTCTAGCTTTTTTGGAGTATTGATCCTGTACGTTGAACTTATTCATTCTGAAGGAGTAAGAACTAAAGACTAAGGAATAAGCTATTATATATTACACTGGTTTCTGCTTAGTTCTTAGTCCTTATTCCTTAGTTCTGTGACTAAAGTGGTCGTTTATTAGGAACTCCATCCCTCCTCGGATAAGCATCCGGCGTAACTCGTTTCTTAGTAATCTGAATCAGAGTCCTATTTCCCATATCCTCCGGCAATGAATATTGGAATACTCTCGGAGATTCAGCCCGAAGCTTTGTAATAGAATTTTGTGATGATGATAATTCAGAAATATATTCAGGTCCTTTGTATGCTATTACATTGCCATACAAATGAATTAAAGGCACTGTAAGCTCAATCAAAATACGGAGAGGTGCAAGGGCTCTGGAAAGAACTAAATCGTATTGATCGCGATGCTTTGAATCATGACCAAGAACCTCTGCTCTTTCAGCTATGCAAATTACATTTTTTAAATTAAGTTCATGGGCAAATTCACGTACAGCATCAATTTTCTTCTGAGTTGAGTCGACCAGAGTAAATTCAACGGATGGAAATAAAATTGCCAAAGGAATACCAGGAAGTCCCCCACCCGTTCCGATATCCATAACTTTCATACCAGGCTCGACTTTAAATAAAGGTGCTGCCATTAAAGAGTCAAGAATGTGCTTTATCCAGACCTCTTGACTGTCAGTGATAGTCGTTAGATTCAACTCCTCATTCTTATCTTTTAGTAAATCGACATATTTAGAGAGTTTCTTGAACTGACTATCTGTAATAGCAAGCCCAGCCTCTTCCATCCAGACTTCAACAGATTTCTGAAAATGCAGCATTCCTTTTATCGTTGAAGCTAAATCTCCTAGTAGTTTTTGTCTGAAATAGTAACTCATGTATTATGTCTTATGTCTTATGTCCTATGTCTAGCATACAGCTTAAGACTTAAGACCTAAGACTTCGTCTTTAGATAAATATCTCCATTCACCAAGCTCCAAATCCCCCAGTTTCAATCCCTTAATTCTGATTCGTTTTAAAGTTTTAACCGGATAACCGACCTTCTGACAGATTCTTCTAACCTGCCTATTCTTTCCTTCTTTAAGAACTATTCTGATTTTAGCAGGACCGATTTTCTTAACTCTGGTCGGCAAGGTCCTTGTCCCTTGTAATTTTACGCCAACCTCAAGTTTTCTGATAGCTCCCATCGGAATTTGTTGGGGAAAAGTTACTTCATATTCCTTTTCCGATTCAGAAGATGGATGGATTATCGCATTTACAAATGTTCCATCATTAGTAAGCAAAAGAAGTCCTGTGGTTTCTTTATCTAATCTTCCAACTGGATAAATACGTTCATCGATATCAACTAAATCAACAACTGTTTTTGGATCCTGTCTCGTTGCCTTAACGGAACAAACATAACCTTTTGGCTTATTAAGAGCAATATGGATTAATTTCTCACGATCTTTAGCAACTGAACCTGCCACCTCAACCTTATCAATATCTGGATTAACTTTTACCCCCATTTCGGTAACAACCTTTCCATTAATTTTGATTTTTCCATCAGATATCAAAACATCCGCCTCACGTCTGGAGGCAATCCCAAGGCTGGCTATATGTTTGTTTAGTCGGACTAAAGTCATAATTTTCGGATTGTTGAACGTATTGTTGAACGATTTGTTGAACGATTTGTTTGCCTATTCGTCCATCAATTCGTTTTCCTACTCGGGAGCAGATGTCGGTTCCATCAATTCAGGATTAGGCGGTTCTGTTGGGAATTTCATATCCGGATCAGGAAGATCAGGCCCACCACAAGCTGTTA
>JAUXDO010000009.1 GCA_030618315.1 Candidatus Peregrinibacteria bacterium
CAGCCTGAAGGTGTGCTAGCATTTACACTTGAGGATTCAAAAAGAAGCGTTGCTGCTGATTCATCTTTAATCTGTTCTTTTATTCTCCAGATTAGCTCTGCCATTTCAGCGCGGGTAATAGGCTTGTCTAACTGTCCAATTGTAGAAGGGATGTAGTTATCTGACTGAAGCGCTTTTACATAACCCTCATACCATTGATTTCCAGCTATTACTTCAAGCTCATATACTTCTGAAAGGATTTTAGCAGCTTCTACAAAGCTTATGCTCTGAGAAGGACGGAAGTTTCCATCGTCATAACCTTTTACAATATTCTTTGTTTTAGCCAGACAGACATAAGGTGCATACCAATCCATTTTTACATCATAGAAACAATCACCTTCAACTCCCGCAGAAAGATCGGCAGAATATTTTGCCCCCATTACTATCTTCATAAATTCAGCACGATTGATTTGATTGTCAGGTTTAAATGTTCCGTCGTCATAACCGCTTACTATTGCCTTTACACGAAGATAATCGATAGCAATACTGTACTGATGTGTTTCAGAGTCAACAAATTCTGTTTCAGCCTTTGTAATAGTATATACAGCTTTAATAGGAACTGTAGCGACTACAGTAGGTTCTTGGGTAGTTCCATCAGATTTAACATAATCACTTGAAACATCAACGCTTACAGCATTACTGTAAATTCCACATACTCCTCCAAGATACTCGCAAACTCTGTAATAATAGGTTTTTCCCGCAGTTACCTTAGCATCCTTGTGTGAACGAATAGCAGGGTCTGTTAAAAAATAATAATAATCACCACTCATTACAGGATAAGTAGGCTCTTCATTCACATTGCTTACAACAATCTTGAATCCTTTTGGACTTTCTCCATCTATTGTCCAGTCTAGCTGAACACCGTCTGATCCCATACTTGCAGTTAAAGCTAAAACAACAGGATCAGTAGCAGGCTCAGGCTCAGGTTCAGCAGGTGCAACTTCACCATTTTGAATTGTTACAGTAGTACTGCAGTATCTATCCGGATATGCGATTGAGCAGATTCTGTAATAAACAGTTCCTTCAGGAACATCTGTATCCAAATAACTTGCAAGGTCAGGATTGGAGGAAGCTTTAATATATCCGTCTTCAGGATAAACCGGTTCAGGATTTGTTGATGAGCGTACTACTTTATAATAACTGAATCCAGCTGGAACATATGTGTTCCAAGTCATAGCCACATTACCGCCATCTAAATCCGCGGTAAAACCAAACGACCTGATGATTGGGTCATTATACCCACTATCAGTTGTTGTTGTAGTTGCATAACTTATTGGAGAAATGCCTATAAATAAAGCAAAAAAGGACAAACAAGCAATAGCTTGTATAAATTTTGTGTTCATAGTTTTAAAAGTTAAAGAATTAAAAATTAATTTTCAAGTTTCCAAGTTTTCAAGTTTCCAAGTTTTCAAATCCTATTTCAATTGTTTAGCCAAACTCTCCAGCCACGCTTCCTGCATCTCTTTAAGTGAAAGATCTACTGCTTCTTTTCCGTTATCTGAAACCACAAATTTTGAATCAGATATAACCCTGCCAATCTCCAATATGTTAATACCGTACTTTTCAGTAATAGTTACAAATTTATCCAGATTTTCAGGTTTTACTTCGCATACAAATCCACCTGTCTGAGAGAATAATTTTACATAAGTTTTTAGATTCTTACCAGCTTCAGATAAATCAGCCTTAATTCCCAGCTTACCACCACCCTTTCGGGGATGAGGCATTGTCATTTCAGCAAGAGTAACAAATAATCCGCCTTCTGAAATATCGTGGCAAGATTCAATCAAACCCTGATCAATTCCATCGATTACTGAGTAAATCTCCTTTGTAGCCTGTTCAAAGTTTTCATTTGGTACATTTTTCCCGAGATGACCAAGTAATTCATAAAATTCACTCGCTCCCAATTCATCTTTCCTGTCACCAAGCAAAAATAATTTGTTACCGGACGTTTTTAGTTGAGGAGTTATCGCCTTGTTATAGTCCTTTAGCGTTCCTGCACACCCAACAACCGCAGTTGCATCGATTTGATTATATAAACTCACATTTCCAGAGATAATTGGTGTCGGAAAATCAGGATACTCTTTTAAAGGAATACCTCTGCACGCATCCGCGATACCACGCACGCCTTCCGTAAATTCCCACATCAGTTCTGGCACTTCCGGATTATTGTAATTCAGACAATCGGTCAAAGCCTGAGGTGTACCGCCAACAGCGGCGACATTACGCATAGCCTCAACGGTTGCATTTGCCCCCTGCCAATATGGTGAGATGTTTGAATAACGGGTAATTCCATCTGCAGAAACAGCCACGCCTGTTTTTTGGATTTCAGGACTCACTCCTTCTTTATCCAAAAGTGGTGCCATTACTCCGGCATCCGCCTCCCCTGCTTCAATGATTGAATTCCCTTGCACATTCTTATCGTATTTATTGTAAACAGAATGTTTTGAACATATATTATTAGCACCCAAAAGTTGAACACATAATTTGTTCAGGTCAAGTGATGATTCATCGATTTCCGGCTCTGACAAATGGCTGTAATCTTTTGGACTTGATTCTCTTTTGTACTGCAAACCTTCACAAATATCTTTTGCCTGAGCATCGATTACAATTTCACCATTATACTTTGCAATATATCTACCACCATTTGTGACCTTTCCAACAAGTGATGCTTTTGCATTTTTTGCAACCTTTCCAAGTTCCCATTTTTTATTGTAATGATCGAGAATCATTTGAGTTAATTCAGGATGACATGTCCATGCAAATCGCTCCTGAGTCTCACTGGCAGCAATAACACTTGGATGAAGATTTTCCATGCCAACATGTATCTTATCGATATTAATTTCAGCTCCAAATCCCCTATCCACGACTTGTTCAACAGTAGAACACACATTACCACCAGCTCCGTGATCTTTAAAACCGACTTTATCAAGTTTACCCATCTCCTTTAATCGTTCGAACAAATCATAAGTACTTGCAAGAATATGTCGTTTAAGAAATGGATTTGGCTCCTGAACTGCACCTTTATTAGCTTCTTTATCATCTTCATCCAGCTCAATTGATGCAAATGATGCACCACCCATACCACTATTATCAGTAGGTTTACCAACAATTATAATATCGTATCCAACATCACCTGCCTCATCAGGACAATATGAATGAATTATCTCAGATTCTTTAACAAGACCGAATGTAAGCACATTAACAAGGCAGTTATCATTAAAAGCATCACTGAAAATAATATCTCCTCCCATATTCGGCACACCAATTGGATTACCATATCCGGCTATTCCACGAACCACTTCATTTGTTATCACTCTATTTTCATTATTTTCGGGATTACCCATACGCAATGGATCCATTGTTCCGATTACTTTTGCCCCCATACAACAGACATCACGAACATTACCGCCAATTCCAGTTGCCGCCCCTTCATATGGAACTATCTGACTTGGATGATTGTGACTTTCATGACTCATTACAAGCCCCCACCTATCTTCACCATCGCGAGCGATTTCAACAACACCAGCATCTTCTACAGGACCAAGGATTACATTCGGCGCATCTGTCGGCAATTGCTTAAGAGAAGGACGTGACGAACGATATGAGCAATGCTCAGACCCCTGAATACCCCAAACAACAGCTTCAGTAAGCGTTGGCGGTCGTTTTAAGATATCAGTTTCAATCTTTCTGGCTTCTGTCACCGTTAAACCGATTTGATTATCTTTTAATATTTTTTTGACCTCATCATCGGTCATTTCAGAAAATTTCAAGTATTCGGGCATGTTTTTATTACAAGATTAGTTATTATTTATTACAAGATTATTTTATATGAAGATTGGTGAATATCAAAACAAATCAACCAAACCCACTGAATGCGACAATGATGATTGTCGCCTGCGGATTGGTGATTTTATTTGTATTAAAAACCAATCACAAATTAATTTTGTAATTTTCCCGCCACTGCGAATTTATAACAATTTTGTAATAAAACTACTCGTTAGCCTCTTTTTCTTCGATAAGCCTAATCATCTCCGCAATTTTCTCATCCTCCGTTATATCCTGTGTTCCAACTGCAGATTCGGCCTGCCTGCCGTTAGGCATGGGCTGAACATCAACTAGCTCTTCAGTTTTGTTACATCCCACAAGGAAAAATGAACAAATAAGTGTAGTAACGATTAATGTTTTTGTGATTTTCATATTTATATATGTTAAAAAAACAAAATCATTATAGAGAAATAATGATAAGGGTTGAAGGGGAAAATTGAGTTTTTACCTATTAAATTTATTTGGAGAGTTTTTCATAAACATTATTTAGATTCTAAATCAATATCATATTTTTCAAAACCAGCCTGAATAAACATTAAATAGCATTGATCATCATCACCTTCAAATCCAATTTGACCTATAGAATTTACATACATCTGAATTATCCTATCAACAGAAGCTAATTGCTCGTTGTCATCACATCGATCATTTTCTAATTGATCTGTCATTTGTTCTAATTTGAACATCATAGTACAAGCAATTCTAAGTCTATCCTCTGGAGTAGTTGCCTGAAGAAGCTGATTTTTAATCTCTTCAAGATATCTTAAACCTGGACCATAGCTATCCAAACAACCTTCTTTTTCAGCAGCAGAGAAAGCTTCATCAAAATCAACCGAGTTTAATACCTCCTCATATTTCTCATCATCTATTAATTCTTCTAATTCAAGTTCCTGTTCGGTTTTAACAATACTATCATCGACATACTCTTCAGGAACCTCAATTTCTTCTTCAAAATCAATAGTTCCGGAACAATTGTTATATTCCATCTCGGGATCTTCTAAATAAACATCTTTCTCAGTCACACTATAAACCTTAGTACAGCCATCTAAAAATGCATCAATAATGGCCTGTTTATCATTTTCGTTTGTAATACCAAGCTTTGCTATTAAATCATTCGCTAGCTTTTCATTTCTTTCATCTATAATATACTGAGATTCATCAATAATATCATCCGGATCCATATCTTCCAGTCTGCAGACTTCAGTATCTTCAGGCTCATCATCCCATTGTAAAACAGAGCCTCTCGCACCATTAATTGTATCAATTTTATCTTTTAAACTTAGTTGGTTTTTTGCGCCGGCATCCCTGTCACCATCGGATACAGAGTCTTTCTTTACTGGTTTCTTTTCAACATTTATCGCTTGAACACCAAGCACGCCAATTGCTCCAATGACAATACCTCCAAGAACATACTTAAAACGCTCTCTCCATGGAGAAATATTTTTGTCAGCTAGTTCAGTTCGATTTGATGATGGAGTATTTGGAGTATTCAATTTACCTAAAGTCATAAAATAGTGGGTTATTATATAAGATATTTAATGATTTGTCAATGTATTTTGCACATTTAAACTGGCGGAGGAACATGCTGGATTGCTTTCATAAATTCGAAATTAGGTCAGAATTATTTTGATAGATAACAAGGCGCGATTTATGAAGTAATGCAATAGTATTCTGAATGAATTGCAACGCTGTTAGCGATTAAAATAATCTGAGATAAAACGGAGTTATGAGAGCAATCCAGCATAGATTTAAAAAGCTTAACTTTATCTAAATTAAGCCATTTTCCTCTCACCAAAGGTATAATTTCACAAAAAATCCCAGATGTCAAGGCTCTTAGGGGGCTAATTGCTGAAATTACACTACCTTATATTGTGGCTGCTAGCTGACTATTCTGAAAACGTGAAAATGTGAAAGCTAAACAAAAAACCCCTCCGAATTTAATCAAAGGGGTCATTTTTTTTCACATTTTCACGTTTTCAAGTTTTCAAATTTCCAAGTTTTTATTGAGCTTCTTCAAAAGCCTTAATAGCTTCCAAAAGCTCCTCCTCTGTAGGCTGACCACCTGGCATATTAAGGTTTCCGTCTTCTGTCTCAGAATCTGAATTGCTATATGCCATTAATAATTCCAGAGGATCAAAATCTTCAGCATCTTCCGGGGCAACAATTTCAATGTCTTTATTGTAATCCTTACCCTCCATTAAAATCTTAACTCCCATATCGACCTCATCTTCAACAACTCCACCTGTCAAATCTGCAACACCCTTGTACAAAAAGTAATCATCAGTACCAATCCATAATTCAGCATTTGTTATGTAGGTAGCTAGTTTTGCAGCTTCTTCGACTTCAGTTTCAGTTAATGCTCTTCCATCGATTATAGCTGCCTTTCGGATATAATCCTTCACACCATCTTCATCAAATTTAATCCCATAATGATACACTTTTTCTCCATTAACATTTTCAATTCCATATTCCTTATCGACATAAAATATTTTTGATTCAACAAAGAGTTGTTTTAGCTGTTTTTCCTTCGCTAATGTTTCCTCGTCTTTCTGTTGTAGCTGTCTAATATCTTCTGGAATAAAATCAGAATCTAAAAGTAGCCATTTATCAGCATACTTCTCAATTGTTGACTCAAATTGTTTCATAGTTTCACCTGTAATCTTAAGCTCATCAAGACGAAGATAATACTGATCAGCTAGTGAACGTATTGTAAAATCAGCATCACCTTCAAATACCTGTCCGGCTGTCTGCATAATTCCACTTAATACAACGTTAACATCAACTTTTCGATCCTCAAGAGTCTGACGGTCAAATTTAATAAACACATCAGCCGAAAAATCAATTGCATCCTGATCATCAGCACCCTTCATAATTATTTCTGTAGAAATATCACCGGATTCGATTTCAGTTACATTTTCTTTAAATTTTTCAATAACCTGCTCAGGTGACTCATCACCTCCACCGCATGAAGCAAGGAATAATGTTGACAAGGCAACCGCAACAAATATTTTAAATAGATTTTTAATGTTCATAATCTTAAATATTTAATAAATAATCTTATTAATGTTACCAATTATGATGTATCTATGCAATTTTTTTTAGTACTGCGAATAGGGAAATTATGACGTAATAGCATTGCGCTTCGCTGTGGATGTTGGTCTGAGTACAGACCTGTGGATTGCGCTCGATTACTCGCTGTTGTTCCTATTTTATTTTGATGGGTTTATTAAATGTATACACCTACAATAAAATAGGAACCACGCCGAAGGCATAATCCACGCGAGTAATCTCGCTCATCCACGCGACTTTAGGAGCATAATCCACAGGCTCGTACCCGAGCCGAATCAATTTATTCTCCCCTGAAACTTCGGATCACTCAAACTCTCCTCAATCCGTAAAAGCTGATTGTATTTAGCAATCCTTTCACTTCTACATAATGAACCTGTTTTAATCTGTCCTGTTCCCATTCCAACTACCAAATCAGATATAGTAGTATCTTCAGTTTCTCCGCTTCTATGTGATACAACGGCTGTAAATCCCGCATCATGTGCCATATTTATAGCATCGATTGTTTCGGTTAAAGTGCCTATTTGATTAAGTTTGATAAGGATTGAATTACAATTTTTGTCGTCTATCGCTTTTTTAAGACGTTCGGTATTTGTAACAAGCAAATCATCACCGACGATTTGAACCCTGTCCCCCATTTTTTCTGTCATTAATTTAAACCCATCCCAATCATCTTCAGCATGCCCGTCTTCGATAGAAACAATTGGATATTTATTTACCAAATCCGCGTAATAATCGACCATTTCTTCGGATGTGAGAGCTCGTCCTTCAGTTTTTAATTGATATTTACCGTTCTCAAAGAATTCAGAAGCCGCAGGATCCATTGCAATTCCAATATCTTCACCCGGCTTGTATCCAGCTTTTTCAATAGCTTCAATAATTAAAATAATAGCATCCTCATTTTTACTAAGACTTGGTGAAAAGCCACCTTCATCCCCTACTGCAGTGGAAAAACCACGTTCATTGATTATCTTTTTTAGAGCATGGAAAGTTTCAGCTCCATATCGCAAGGCCTCTTTAAAACTTGGAGCGCCAACAGGCATAATCATAAATTCCTGCAGATCAGTTGACCTAAGTGCATGCTTTCCACCATTCAGAACATTCATCATTGGGGTAGGCATTAAAAATGATTCACCTTTATTGCCGAGATTTCCAAGGTATTGATAATAAGGAATTCCTTCCACCATCGCACCCAATTTGGATACAGCTAATGAAAGACCAAGAATTGCATTTGCACCCAATTTCCCCTTATTTGGAGTTCCGTCGATATCGATCATTCTCTGATCTATTTGACGTTGATTGCGTACTTCAGCATCAATAAATTCATCTCTTAATATTGTATTTACGTTCTCAACTGCCTTCAAAGTCCCCTTTCCGCCAAAACGACCCTTATCACCATCTCTAAGTTCTACAACTTCATGCTGACCTGTTGATGCACCACTGGGAACAATTGCAGACGCAGAAAAAGTATCGGTAAAAACTTCTACTTCCACTGTCGGATTACCGCGCGAATCCAAAACCTCCCGCGCATGAATATTTTTAATTGTAGATGACATATTTATTTTATTTAACATTTATT
This sequence comes from Candidatus Peregrinibacteria bacterium, assembly GCA_030618315.1. Classification (GTDB taxonomy): domain Bacteria; phylum Patescibacteriota; class Gracilibacteria; order UM-FILTER-43-11; family UM-FILTER-43-11; genus JAFGCT01. The sequence goes on from JAUXDO010000009.1 coordinate 8,510, forward strand.
ATTTATCATTCTACATTTTTTTCAGGAATACACAAAAAAACCACCAACCATTATTATAATAAAGTGAGCTCGAAAGGAAGTGAGCGCACGACGAAGCAAGACCCTGAGGGGACATGTGCCTTGAAGGAAGCTTGCGGAGTTATGCGAACTTTCTGTAGAGTGAAAACACTTGTTTGGAAAGGCCGAAAACCTTTTTGAAAGGTTTTTGGTATCTTTAGATATCGAGTTCCGCTTCTATATCCAATTCATCCTTCTTTTTCTTAACTCGAGTCTTTTTCTTAGGCTCTTCTTCAATTGTAGGTTCGCCAAATTTCGGCAATACAGCCTCAATTGCCGCCCAATCAGAATCCTCGCTTATCGGAATAATAATTGTTACCTCATCTCCAACAGAAGCACGAAAATAGGTTACTGAAGCAAGAAGTACATTATACGCCTTACCTTCCGTTAATACCTGATACTGACCATCGTTATAAACCAAAGGTCCAATCACAGTTTTTCTTTCAATCGGACCGATTTGTTTATATAAAAATTTACCTTCTTCAGTCACTGTAAGCTTCAAAACATCTCCCGGAATTAATTTTGATTTACTAGCATAATTTGCTGGAACCGGATAAACAGTACCTTTTTGATCAATCATATTTTGCCCATCAAATACGCCTTCAATAATCCTTCCTTCAACAGACGCCGAACTTGAAATAGACGCCGCTTTATCTGCATATTGTCTTGTGTCGGCTTTTGAAGATATTGGAATATCACCGACCTCACTAATAAGCTGCTTGGCTAACTTTAAGGCAGATTCTGCTGTTTCAATAGCCTCATGGGCTTTATTTAATTTATCGTCAGACATTTCTATTTTTGTGTTAGTAATTATTAATGTTGTATGTTGTATGTTTTATGTTGTAGGTTGTAAGCTATAAATAGGCCTTAAATCTTACAACATTCAACTTGCAACATCTTAATCAGTGTAATCAATGGTCGATTTAGTAATGTGGATATCTTGCTTCTTATATAGTGCTTCCATTTCAGATTTACTGAGTAATCCTGCCTGCGCACCAAACTGATTCACGACCGAATGTGCATTGAGTGTACCATAAATTAAAGATGTATTCAAAGTTTTACCTGAAATCTGAGCACTTGTAAAGCCACTTGCAAATGCATCTCCTCCTCCGAGCACATCAATTCTCTTATGTGAATAGACAGGGCAGAAATAAATATGCTTTCCATCACTAGCCTGAGCACCATTTTTTCCATCAGTTATTACAACTTTATTCGCTCCGTTTTTATGAAGTTCAAGCATTATTTCACTTACATCATCCGCATATGGCGGTAAAAAATTCTTAGACGTATGAATATGATGTTTTGGGTCGTCTTTTTTATTACCGGCAAGCTGATAAAGGGTTTTAGAAAAAAGTGAAGCCTCTTCTTTATTTAAAAATAAGATCTCAGTTCTTTCTAAAAGCTGTTTCCATTTTTTAGAACCTTGAATAATCTGTTCTTTACCCGGATTCCACGCTAACTTAATATGTGGATTTTGTTTAAGAATTTTAAGAAGAACATTTGGAATCTTGCTGTTTTCTTCAGTTAAGTGATTCAGAAATATCCAGTCTGCTTTTGAAAGCTCTTTAATCGGCAGATCCTCAGCACAAAAAAAGCGATTTGCACCTGCATAAGCAAGCAGGGTACGGTCTCCATCAAATGTATTAATGATATTTGAAAAAGCAGTTCTGTCTCGTTTCGTTTTCTTAACAAAATCAGTACAAACGCCATTTGATTTTAAATTATTTATAACCTTATCACCATATTCTGCTCCGATCTTACCAACAACACTGGCATCAAAACCCATACGGGCAAAAGCAATTCCTGTATTTGTAGCACCTCCGCCAAATGTTTCAATAACCTCATCTACTCTGATTTTTCCACCATGCTTTAAGCAAAGCCACTTATCCCTGCTATCAGCAGTGGAAAGTTCCATAATAGACTGATCTTTTGCCTGAACAAAAATATCAAATGTAGCCCCGCCTATGGTAAAAATTTTTGGTCTTTTCATTATTTTATATTTATAGGACTTAGGAATGATTTAAGTTGTATGTTGTAAGATTTAGGACCTATTTACAACCTACAACTTACAACCTACAACTTACAACTTATTAATGTTAATTGTTAAATATTTGAATTTTGCCTGCCCGCCGTGGTGGGGGTTTTAAGTTTTGAGTTTCAGATCCGCAGGATCTTGGTTATACCCCTTCATAAGAATAGTAATCATTCCAAGCCCAAAAGCCAGCATAGCGATTACAAAAAATGCAACTTGTATACCATAAGCATCTGCAATTAATCCGGAAAATATCGGACCAATAATATACCCAAGCCTGACTAGTAAATTATTCAAACCTGTTATTTCACCAAACATTCTGCGTGGAGTCAGATGCGTAATTACTCCATTATATGCCGGTCTGATAATCGCCAAAGCTAATGAAGTCATAGTTGCAAGTATTACCACCCAGGCCTGATCTACAACAAAAGAAAGAAGTACATAAGATGCTGCACCAATAAACAAACCGGTTGCTATAACATTCTTTTTCCCCTTACGATCAGCTACTTCTGAAAAGAAATAACTAAAAATAAACGGAACATACATCACTGCCATAAAAAGTGCAATTTCGCTTAGATTTAAATCAATTGTCAAAGCAAATAATGGAAGAAACACAAATTTAAACATAGTAATTACCCCATCAAAAAACGCCAGAAATAAGTAGAAATACATCTTCTTATTGATATTCTTCATATCTTCTGCAATATCTCTAAAATCCTGAGCCCGATGAAAATATCTTTTCAGCCCTCCAAAAAATGATTTGAATCCTCTTTCACGTATTCTTGGCAAAATAAACAAGCTCGCAATTATACTCGGCAGTACGAATAGAAACATCACATTAAGTGAATAATAAGGAATTAGAAATGACGCAATAAACATACCAAGTATCCATCCAAAATAGTTTAAAGCGGTGTAATAACCAAAAGAGCGTGAATCACCAGATTTACTACTATGCTTACGAATATAGGACTCTGCCCCTACTGAAACAAGTGGATGAGCTATGCCATTCAGAATAAAAGCGATAATAAGTAGTGGAATACTGGCTAAATATCCAGCAGCTATATAGCACATTATTGTAAAAAGATAAAATATCTCACCATCTTCCATTATCCGCGTATTTTTTACCTTATCTGCCAGCCTCATAAGGGGAATAGTAACTAAAAGAGAAATCACACTCATAACAGACATAAAGACCCCGACAATCGTATAGTTATTGCTAAAGGAATCGATAAAAATAGAAAAATACGGATCAACAAAACCCCATCCAAACGTTCTTATAAAAATCACAAAAACAACAAGTTTTACGCCTATCGGGATACGTTTTGTGTCTTTGATGATTGATTTTATTGGATTAGTCATTTCAAATTTGAAATTTGATATTTGATATTTGAAATTCGAATTTCTAGTTTCAAGCTTCAAATTTCTAGTTTCAAGTTAAGAAATTAACTTCTTCTTATGCCTATAAAAAACATAAGCAGCAAATAAAGAAATCAGAATAATCCAAATAGTTTCAGGCCCTGTATCGTCATTAGACGGAACATTAGCCAGTTGATTATCTAAAGTAGGAGTATATGTTGGCTGAGATGTAGGAGGCTGTGGCGGTGCACTGTGAAAGCTTGTTCCACCCGGAATCATTGAAAATTCAGCGGATAAAGGTGAGATTTCTCTTCCTGCAAGATCAAGACCGACAACTGCGAAGTAATACGGAATCTGAGGAATCAGATCTTTTACGGTGTAACCCGGTGTATTATTCGGAGTTACAATATAATCATCATATCTGCCTGAACTTAAACCAAAGTAAACCTTGTAGAAATATGCACCTGTTATAGGTTCCCAACCAAGTGTAATTGTATTTTGAGTGGAAGTAGCCTGAATAGTTCCTGGTAAAACAGAAACCTGACCCTCATCAGGATAAATCATCTGACCTGTTACAGGGTCAAAAACTGGTACTGCAACATCAGTTGGTTCTTCTGTTAGTTCATCCCCACTTAACGAGGATTCTTCATCTGGAGACACAGGAGTAACTGCTATAACAATACTTTTCTCTTCACTTTCCAATCCTTTTGAATCAATTGCTGTAACAGCAAAGAAATATTGAGTGTCATTTTCAAGTTCATCGATAGTTAATAATGTAACCGAATCATCAGTTTCGATTGATTTATCAAACTCATCAAAAGCTGTTCCATAATATATTTTGTATTTTTGAATTTCTGTTTCATGTCCTTTAACCTCTTCCCATACTAAGTCGACTGAAGAATCTAACTCAGTACCTGTAAGACCACTTACCTGAGGAGGAAGAACATCATCCTTTCCCGCAACAACTACCATAGCCGTATTCAAAAGTTCTGATTTATTAGAAAGTGAATCTATAAGAATTACATCGATAGGAAAACTGCCATCGATAACAGGTGCAGCGATAATAGCTGTATAAGTTCCGGGATCAGAAGGTAAAAGTACTTCCTGAATACCCTGCAAACGGATTTTGACTTCATCCAAACCAGGTTCAGACTGAGCAGTTATAGTAAGAGAAGTACCCGGTGCGACAATTCCGTCCGGATAAATTTCAAAACTATTTAAAACAGGTGGAAGTGTATCTATCTGAATAGTTACAGATGAGGAAACATCTCCATTCTCTGACATTAAATAAAATGTATGAGAACCTGTTATAAGATTTTGAGCCTGAAAACTTAAAAATCCATCACTATCAGTTTCCGTATTGCCGATCTTAGTGTCGTTATCAAATACTTTTAAATTGATATTCGGATCACCCTGACCTGTAAGAATAACAAGACTATTTCCAAGTTCAGCACCATCAACTGGTGATTTGATCATAAGAGACGATGATGTTGGTCCGACTACTACAGCCTTTTCCGGAATTACTTCTATCAGATATTCACCTGATATCTTCCAGTTATTTTTATCAAGAATCTGAATTGCCTGATTGCCAAGCTGAGTCAGCCTTAGGGCCAGATTAAACGTAAATGCACCAAGGTCTGATTCTTTAAACGTATATTCACCATTATTAGGAAGTACCGCATGTTCATCATCCGGAGTGGATATAAGTATCGTACCTGTATAGTTCTTCGCTACGTTACCGTCTTTATCTCGTGCAACGATTGTAAGTGTCTGGTCTGTATTAACTTTGATTGTAGAAGGCAAGCCCTCGATATCAAAATGATGTACAGGACCAGGTAATACCTCGCTATCACCGGCTGTTATATCAGCACGAAGTAAATCGGTTATAATTGTATTACCGCCAAATGCGTAATCAGTAGCCACCGGAGCATAAAATACAACTTCTTCACGGTCAGTTAATACCTGATTCATAGTCGCATCCATTGCAGTAAATACGGATATACCTGAATATTTTGAAGTAACTTTAAAATTCGCACGCCCATGATCATCAGTCACTCCCCCGTTTATTGTGGAGACCACATCTTCTGTTCTGCTTGAGATCAGCTGTACCTGATGATTCCTTATCGGATTTCTATATGCATCAAATAGAGTAACCGTAACAAAAGTCTTTTCTTCACCATCGGCAGTTAACATCTGACTTGTACTGGAAAGATCGGACTGAGTTGCTGAGACCTGATCCGCGTAAACCTTAAAAGATTCTTGCGGTGAAGAATCAATTGAACCCGGGAAAAGTACAGCAACTTTGTAATCACCAGCGACTTTTGTCTGATGACCATAAAGATCCGCCTCAGCAATTCCTTCCAAATCAGCCTGAGCTGGAATACGGATAACAGAATAATCCGGCTTTTCAACAACAAACACAACATTCTGTGCTGGGTTTATTAGTGACGTTTTTAAACCAGAAGCGTAACCGGCAACAGTATCATTTCCATATGCCCGAACTGGTAAATAGTCAGCTGACGCTATCGGCACTATTAATGCCTGAAGCCCCATGACAAGAGCCACTATTGATGCTTTTATTTTTGTTTTCATAATATTTGAAATTGGAAATTTGATATTTGGTATTTCTTCGAGTTTCGATTTTCGGTCTTCGAGTTTCAAAGATAATCATTATATTATAGCAAAAATAAGCCATTTTATCAATGGTGAAGGGTATGATTTCACCATAAAAAAAAGCCCTATCAAGGGGAAAAATATTTGTGAATTCTGAAATCTGAAATCTATTTTCTCAATTCCAAATGTAAACATTTGGCATCACCAGTCATATTTTTAGCATATTTAAGCTCATAATCCGGCATATGCGAAGCAAGAATAGCAATCTGACTTTCAAACAATTCAAAAAACATAGCTTTCGGTTTTATTCCAATTTCTTCCAATTGCTCAATCAGACGCTTGTAGATATCAAGTCCATCCTCCCCGCCATAAAGCGCAACATCCGGCTCGAATTTGGTTGATGGGTCAACTTGGAATTGTTTTGGGATGTATGGAAGATTAGCAGTCAGAATAATCTCATGATCTTTTAATAAACCGACGGGAACTTTCGTTAGTAAATCGGATTTAATTAATTTAATCCGGCTTTTTAAATGATGTTTGGCGATATTCCGCTTGGCGACTTTCATAGCAGACCCACAGATTTCGGTAGCAATCGCTTTAATTTCGGGTACATTTTTGAGAACGGAGATTGGAATGCAGGCGGAACCGGTTCCGATATCGAGTAATAATTGATTATCGTTACCCCGAAAGCGGGATTCGCTAATCCCGCTTTCGGGGGTTTCATTTATAAAATCAATCACACTCTCCACCAAAATCTCCGTATCCGGCCGCGGAACAAGCACGTGCTTATTAACCTCAAAATCCAAACCATAAAATTCCCGATTACCTGTTAAATAAGCAACCGGAATCCCCTCTTTCCGTTTCTCAATCAATTTTTTAAACCGACGTGCTTTCCAGAAACCAATTTCACTATCATCATGTGCCAATAAAAACGTTGTCGGCTTTTTCAACACGTATGACAAAAATATCTCCGAATCCAACCGAGCTGATTCAGATGATAGAAGTAAATACTCATGAGCCCACATTAAAATATCTTTGACTGTCATAGCCAGATTATAAATGGAAATTGATAAATGTTAAATGATAAATAACAAATACCTTAAGCATTCGCCATATTTTCACCAGAACCTAAGTTTTTTCCTACATCTCCTCTTATTTCCATAATATCTCTAATTTTCTTTTTACCTTTTCTGAATTCTGGCGGTCTTTTATTTAAAAACTCATAAACAGTATCAGAAATCTCCTTAGGCAATGAGCAGCTTTGATCTTCTAAATATAACTGTAACGCCGTGGATGTTGCAAATTTATCAATAAATTCTGCCGTAGCCTGATCCAAGCCATACAATACTCTCCTGTTGTGAAAGTCAGATGCCCACTCTTTATCGGCCCCATCAGTAATCGCCATTTGCCTGATCTGGTCAGGAAAAACTGTGTTGCTCTCAATTAATTCAGATGTTTCATCTTGCCCGTCATCTAATTCAAATTTAAAAGACATAATTAGTAATTATTTATATTAGATATAATTATAACATTTATTTAATTTATAGTCAACAAGGGATTTCTCGACTCCCTATGGTCGCTCGAAATGACGATTATCAAAGGGTTGGGAGGGCGGGTTTTTTCGTAGAGAAAATCCGCCCTCCCCCCTTAACGGATTGCAGTCATTTCGACCGGAACGAGGAGTGATAGCGACGAGTGAAGTGGAGAAATCCCTTTGTTATTCTGGCGAACGTAGTCGAGGAATCCCTCTTGTTATTCGTCCAAGTTACCAAAAAATCCCGATTAACGGAACTTTTTAGTTAAATACTGCTCTTAAAAGTATTTTATGAATTCAATGTTGCGCGAGTTTTCGGTCCTACACGCCCAGCTCCAAGATCGGTACCAGAATTTACTATTCCCTTTTCAATTTGATATTTAAGCACTGCCTTTTCAGTCTGATTACCAAAGTAACCAGTATTAAGACCGGCTGTTAAATATCCATTTTTAATTAATATATTTTGCAGTTTTACCACCTCTCCATTTCTATCATTCAAATCCAGATTAGCAGCAATTTTTTCGGTTTCTGCCACATTTGACTCTTGAACAAATAATTTGTTCATAAGGCTTGGTGAAAAGTGTAATTCCTGTCTTGCTGTAGCCACTTTTGGAGGCTGAAGACTTGCGATTTTTGGCAGTTCTCTTTTGGCCGGAACCCAAGTCTGCATCTCTCGTGGATACATTTTTACAATAGCCATTTTTCTATCAACAGCGGATGAAAGCGCAGAGTGTGTCATTTTTCCATAATAACCGGCTCCGCTATCCCACTCGCTATCAACGACGTCAAAATCAATCTGAAAGTCGTAAACAGCGCTTATTGTTTTTTCATCGTAATTTCCATCCAAAGCTCCGTTGTAATAACCAAGTTCCCAAAGCATTCTTTGCAAACTAACAACATCTTCACCGCTGGATTTTTTACCAAGATTGGAAATAAGCATTTCTCTGTTTCCCTCAAGTCTTTCAAGCTCCTTCATAAGCTCAAAATTATAATCTTCTAATATCCGTTTCAAAGTTGCTCTGGTCTTAGGTCCGAATATTCCGGCGCCACCATCTGTATTATCGGCAATAACCCCTTCTGCTAATTGGAATGTAAGTACAGCAGTGCGGGTCTTTTCGTCATATTTACCATCAATTGCTCCGTGATAATAACCAAACATAATAAGTGCTTCCTGAAGCTCCTTTATCCCGACTGTGTCAGACTGAACAACAGGTTTGCTGAATACTTCCGGATTCTGAACTGTTTTATTTCTTAATCTAGTTTCAACTGATGCAGGTAATTTATTGTTTACCCATCCAAAACTAAGTCCCGGCTCAACCTGATGAGCAGACCAGTAAACTTCGCATTCAACAATACGCGCACCCCAATTAAGTGCTCGTGCTAAACCTTCTTCTCCATGTCCCATCCATATATCGATACGGTCATAACTTTTACCAGCAATAATAGCTCCACCACGATCATGAACCTCACCTACTCCAAGACCGGGTATTTTTACCCGAGTACCAAAAGGATAGGTTCTTGGCGCAGCCAACATACCGCTATATACCTCAGTTCCATCGGCACCATTTGTACCACGACCATTTAATCGGATATCAGCCTCATAACTCCCGCGTACATAAAAGGTTTGGTTTGGAAGCGGAGAATAATAACCTGTTATTAACATATTTCTTACTTCTCCAGCAGTATCCAGTGCCATAGCCATAGGAACTACTGTGAACAATTGTAAGAGCAATATTAGAACGCCAATGATTGTTTTTATTTGTTTTTTCATTTGTGGAAAAATCTTGTCATTATACCTATATGATAAAAAAGCGCAAGATTTTAGGATTGCATGAATAAAAAAGTAGTTCATAATTAAAAACTCAATCCGGACATACACTCACCCCTACCATTATCTTCATATTCACCACCCCTCTCTTTTTGTATTAAAAAAAGAGGGGTTACAGCCTAACTGCAATTTAGTAATTCAGTAAAACTGCAATCAGAATATACTGTAGGCTGTTTTACAGTTCGTAGCTTTACTGAATTACTAAAAGCCTCTTTAACATTAGTAGTTAGAGAGGCTGATGGATTTGATGGATTGGTGGTGAGTAAATGTTCGGAATAACGGCAATATCACTTCCTAAACTTCGTTAACACCTCAACTTTCCCCTTACTATTAACATAAACCATATCCTCAATTCTCACTCCTCCAACACCATCGATGTAAATACCCGGTTCGATAGTAAAAACCATACCTGGCTGCACTTTATCTTTGGATAAATCAGAAACATTTGGTGCTTCGTGGATTTTTAAACCAACTCCATGCCCAAGTGCATGACCAAAATATTGCCCGTAACCAGCTTCCTCAATTACCGACCGTGCCACTTTATCAATCGCAGAAAACTTTTTACCGACTTTAATTGCTTTGATTGCCGCCATATTTGCCTCAAGAACTGTTGAGTAAATTTTGTGTTCAATACCCTTGCCTTCTTGTCCCGCAAGCGCGGTGATACCTTTTCCTTTGCCTTGTTTTTGATAAAAAACTCTCGTCATATCCGTCATATAACCTTTATATTCAATACCGAAATCAAGCAATATTTTCTCCCCTTTTTTCAGCTTATGACTATCTTTCTGATGATGTACATCCGCAGTATTTTTGCCAAAAGTAATAATCGGAGAAAAAGAAAACCCGTCCGCACCCAGTTTGCGTGCGATAGAAAACAAATTCCATTCCATCTCATCCTCACTTTGACCGACTTTAATTGTTTTGATGAATTTTCTCAAAGATTCCTCCATTATCTTAATCCCCTGCTTCATTATTTTAATTTCAGACTTATCTTTAATCATCCGCATCCTTTCCACAATATAACCGGATGGAAGAAGCTTGATTCCTTTTAAAGTCTTTTTTAGAGCTTTAAGTTTAGCCACAGTAACGTAACTTTCCTCAAAACCAACTGTTTTGGATTTAATCAGCTTTGAAGCCCCCTCTTTTTGATCAAAAACATCAACCCCTTTAATCAATTGCTTTTTCACAGTTCCAAAATATCTAAAATCCGTAATCAGCGTTGCCTTTTTTGCAGTAACAAAAAGCTGACCATTCGACCCGGTAAACCCACATAAATAACGGATATTTTGTGGTTTAGAGACCAAAATGGAGCCGAATTTCTGTTTGGCTAACTGTTTCTGTAGTTTTTGTATTCGATTCATTCAATTTTTTTAATTCGAATAAATAATAAATCAAAATCAAAAAATCTTCCATTAAATAAATACTTAAAACTAATCGAACTTTAAATCCAATTTTCCAAACTCATCAGATCTTTTTTTTAATTCCCTCGCTTTACTTTCATTTATCCTCTCATTTAATACACCTAATAATACAAAATAGACCCTACCCTTTATTTCTGCAGATAATTCTGAATATCTATCAATAAATTCTTTAAGATTCTCTTTTGATACACCCATATTTCCAGCGATAGCCTGATTACAAGAGTCATCACAAATATCTGTTGCAGTCTGAATCAATTCACCAAGCACTT
>JAUXDO010000024.1 GCA_030618315.1 Candidatus Peregrinibacteria bacterium
TCGGTGAATCTTTAAACGAAAAACAAATAAATTTTCTACAAATATTAAGCAAAAGTTGTCGTAATTCAATTGTTGCAATGGTAGCCAATGCGCAATCCGGTCACCCTGGCGGATCATGCTCTATGATTGATTATCTGGCACTTTTATACGCATTTATTATTAGTCAAACCGGGGAAGATTTAATTATTTCAAACGGTCATACATCCCCTGCCGCTTACAGTATTTTAGCTGAAATGGGATATGTGGATAGAACAGACGTAATTGAAAAATTCAGAAAAGTGGGAGAAGTATTTGAAGGTCATATAACTCGTCATATACCGGGTATTCACTATGGAACAGGCCCACTCGGCATAGGCGCTTCAGTAGCAACAGGGCTTGCACAAGCCGAAAAGTTAAATAATAAGAACAGAAGGATTTTTTCCACAGTTGGTGATGGAGAATGTGATGAAGGACAGATTTATGAGATGATTCACTTCGCAAACAAGTATAAATTAGATAATCTGACTCTTTTTGTCGATTATAATGATGTACAGCTAACAGATAGTCTGGAGAAAATCATGCCGATTAATCTAAAGGCAATTTTTGAATCTGCGGACTGGAATGTTATGGAAGTAAATGGTCATGATTTCGAAGAAATGTGGAAAGCGATAGGCAATAGTTACGATTCAATTAAACCAACTGTAATCTTAGGACGAACTGTTATGGGCAAAGGAGTAACATTTATGGAGCCTGATGGACTCGATAAAATACCTACATGGCATGGAATTCCTCCAACACCTGAACAAGCGGAAAGTGAACTTGCGGGACCGTTAAAGATGTCTGATGAAGAAGTAAATCTTCTGGATGAATTCAGAAGTAACAATGTAAAATGGCATCCAAAAGACCCTGCTGAATATCAAATTGAACAATTAACAGAAATGCCGGGTGTAAAAACCGGAAAACCAAATATCCTGGAGGCAGGTACTAAATCTGACTGTCGCGGAGCTTACGGTAAAGCGCTTTTAGATCTCGCAAAATTAAACGAAAACATAGTAGCCATGACTGCAGATTTAGGCGGTTCAGTTAAAACAACTGTAATGCAAAAAGAATTCCCTGAAAGAGTTTTTGAGGTAGGAATTGCAGAACAGCACATGGTGAGTTTCGCAGGAGGACTAAGCTTATCCGGATATATTCCATTTGCATCTACTTTTGGAGTATTTATGTCCAGCAGAGCAAAAGATCAGGCACGTTTAAATGATATTAACGCTACAAATGTAAAAATGGTCTCTACTCATTGCGGACTTTCAGTAGGAGAAGACGGACCAACTCATCAAACCGTTGATGATATGGGTTCATTTTTAGGGTTCTTTAACACTCATGTCCTTGAACCTGCAGATCCTAATCAAACTAACCATATAATTAGATATGTTGCATCGCATTACGGAAATTTCTACGTAAGAATGGGGCGTCACAAATTTGAAGTAATACTAAAAGAAGATGGAACTCCATTTTATGATGAGAATTATAAATTTGAATACGGAAAAGCGGACTTATTAAGAAACGGAAGTGAAATAACAATTGTAGCAGGAGGCTCAACAGTAAACATTGCTGTTGATATTGCAGATAAACTAAAAGATGAAGTATCCGTTGAAGTTATTGCAGTTAGCTCTTTAAAGAAAATTGATACTGATATTCTTATTCCATCTCTGCAAAAAACTAGAAAACTAATCACTATCGAAGACCACAATCCAAATAACGGATTAGCTAATCAGGTTAACAGTACAGTCGCCAAAGAGGGCCTTGCAGTAAAAATCAATAATTTAGCAGTTACCGAATATCAGTTATCAGGAAAGCCTCTGGAACTTTATGAAGTAGCTGGAATTGGCGCAGAAAGCCTTGAAAAAGCCATAAGAACACTTGAGTAGCTGTATTAGCTTCCTAGCTTCACTAGCTTCATTAGGAGCTAACAATCTAAGCAAGCTAACGAAGCCAATAACTAATTAAAATAATATGAAAAAACCAAAAATACCAAAGGATATTGATATAGAGCATTTCCGAGTAACAATATTCGGCTCTGCAAGAATAAAGAGCAATGATCCTCGCTATAAACAAATCCAATCTCTGGCTAAAATGATAGCAAAAGAAGGGCTTGATGTAGTAACAGGTGGAGGACCTGGAATTATGGAAGCGGCAAACAAAGGTCATAAGGAAGGCAGAAAAGGGCTTAAAAAAGAAGTTCATTCCTTTGGCTTAAATATCAAACTTCCAATGGAGCAGAAAGACAATAAGCATTTGGATATTAAAAAGGATTTTGAGCGTTTTTCAGAAAGGCTAGATTATTTTATGTATCTTTCAAACGTTGTAGTAGTTGCGCCAGGAGGAATTGGAACATTGCTCGAACTTTATTACACATGGCAATTAGTACAGGTAAAACATACATGTAATATTCCAATAATTTTATTGGGGCCAATGTGGCCAACATTAATAAAATGGATGGAAAAATGGCAATTAAAAGAAAAATTAATTTGCCCTGAAGACATGCATACAATATTCTTGGCTGATAATTGCAAAGAGGCTATGAAAGTAATCAAGAAAACAAACGATGAGTTCAAAAAAGGTAATCCTGATTTTTGTAAAACGTATAAAAAATATAAAATCACTTAAATAAGTGAAAATAGCGGTTAACGATTAGCGATAAGCGATTAGCTCAGAAGGCTAACCGCTAACCGCTAACTACTATCCGCTATCAAATCTCAAGATATATCAATACATCACAAAATTGATTTAATTAAATCAAATCATGCTTAATAAATTGCACGAAAAATATCATAAAGGACAACTGACATTACGCGATTATTTAGCAGCTCATCGTACGATTCTGGCAAACGATCGCACTTGGCTTGGCAACATACGAACATCATTAGCAATTTTTGTAACTGGTGTTTCTTTTATGAAATTTTTTGACCATCAGGTATTACAGATTATTGGAATAATATTTATACCAATAGGAGTATTAAATGTTGTTCACGGATTTTGGAAATATAAGAAGAGAAGGCATTTGATCCAAAGTATTGAGAAAAACAACGATTTAGAAAAACACTTTGATGAATAAATAATCTTCAAACTAATATGACCATAGATAAACAAAAAAAGATTGCTGTTGCCTTTCTTGCTCTTATAGTTTCGCTTATTCTAACCATTGCAAACTATGTTTTCTTCGATATCAGCGCTACCTCAATCGAATTGTGGATAGGAACATTAATTATTTTTCTTCCAATTTATTTTTTCTACACAGGAAGCCTTTCGGTAAAAATAGTTACTGTATTCGTATCAATACTTGCAGTATTAACATATTTTTTCTTTGTCATAGGTCTTTCGATGGGCTTCAGTATTATATCTTCTGTTATTATTATCGTGCTGATTTTTAGCTTTTTCCTTATAAGTTAAATTTTTATAAGAAAAATCCAATACATTACAAAAAATCCCCTCTATCAAATGATAAGGGGATCTTTTGTCTAGTTCCGATTGGGTGTGAATCGTACGATACATTTATTTCGCATCGAGATTTACTCAGAACCAAACAACTTTTAATGACTAATTAAAAATGTACACTAAGCTGTATTTTGGTTTTTGTTTTCGTCCGTCCAAGACGTGATCTTAGGCGCTATCTTTGATTTTTATTTTTGTTTTAAAAATAGATAACAGAACATAAAGGGGTTAAGTTCTCGCTAGTCAGGCAGAACTACATCATAAAGCCTAGAGAAGATTAGGCAAGAAGCTGAAAATTTTTATTTTTATTTTTGTTTTTCACTTATTACCTACGTAATCTTCTCAGGGCTTTATTACTGAGGAACTAATTGTAAATGATCAGAGGAGAGAAATATTCTCCTGGGCCCGTCCGGAACATTTATTATTATTTTTGTCCGCGGCCCAGAAGATGTATTTTTATTTTTTTGAATCATTCTTGATGTGAACGAATCAAAATATTATATCAAATAAGAAAATATTTGCAAGTTTTTACTATATACATATGTATAAATATATTGTATAAAATAATTATCCATAACAAAAAATGGCTTAAGTAAGCCAATCGCATTTTTAAAAAAAAACGACTAAAAAAGATATTTTTTATTGCTCTTCCTGATTTTCTTGTGCCGTTTGTTGTAATTCTTTTAGAATTTCAATCATTTCTGTATAATCAGCACATCTAAAACTGCATCCATCCTCATTATCGAAATACCATTTGCCAATACAATTGGGAAAGTATGAAATGGAATTCGATTTAAGATTGTTCCTGAGCTAAATAATAAAAAATATTACATGAATACGCCTAAGGCATGGTATAATAGTTCTAACCATTACTTTTTAATTTATAAAATTAAATGCTGATAAACAAAAAAGGGTTTACCTTTATTGAGTTGCTTATCATAATTGGTATTATCGCAATACTTGCTGGTATTGTGCTAGTTGCTATTAATCCTGCACAACAAATTAGTAAGAAAAATGACTCTGAACGTAAGTCAGAGATTGGAACCGTGCTAAGTGCAATTTATAAATATCAAACTTCTACGGCAACACATGGCGCATTACCAGAATGTCTATTGGGCACAACACCTGTAGCAACTGCCATTCCTGAATGTGATAACCCAACAGGACCAGGAGGCGTATTTGATGGAGCAGTTGAACTAGGTGCACCTAGTGACGCTGATAGTTACGACTGTTCAACCACACTTACTCCTTCTTATTTACGTGAAATACCTATTGATCCAACTAGCACATATAATACAACCGCAACTGGATATTATGTTTGTCAGGATACAACCGGAGCATCTGCAATGATATATGTGATTTCTGTCGGCGCAGAAGTATTCACAGATGATGGTGGATGTGAACACCCAGATGGCACAGGTGCCCCTGCAATGTGTGTTTCTAGAAAATTAACTGATTAAATTAATATCAATAAAAATCTACCTCGATTAGAGGGGTTGTATAAAAAAAATTAGAAATTGATTTTTACGTTAATCCATTTCAATCTATTTCAATCGGTATAACCATGGCGCAGAACACATCATTCCTCCATCCCATTCCTTAATGCTAACCATGCACTTTTTAATAACGGATAATCAGTCAAATCCTTAGATTTTTCAACAATTTTCTCCGCAGCCTTACGCACTCTATCAAGTAATATTCCATCGAGGAGATTAGCAAGCTTAAGGTCAGGCAATCCAGATTGTCTAACTCCATATACTTCACCAGGACCACGTAACTGGAGGTCGATTTCAGCTAATTTAAAACCATCAGTATGGTCAACCATTGCATTCAAACGCTGATAAGTCAGATCAGAACTGGAGTTTGTGTATAAAAAACAGTATGACTGCACATTCCCCCTCCCAACACGACCACGAAACTGATGTAATTGTGAAAGCCCAAAGCGTTCAGCGCCTTCAATTAACATAATTGTTGCATTCGGCACATCTACACCCACTTCGATTACAGATGTAGAGACAAGGATGTTAATATCCCCCCTCTTAAACTGCTGCATTATTGAATCTTTTTCCTCAGATTTTAATTTTCCATGAAGTAAACCGACATTAAACTGCGAAAAGCGTTCCTGCAGACTTTTATGTTCAGCTGTAACCGATTTTACCTCTAAAACGTCCGATTCATCTATTAACGGACAAATAACATAAACCTGCTGTCCTGCATCGATTTTACCGGTTATATATTTGTAAACAGACTCACGATGCTCAGGCGGAACAATTTTTGTAGTGATAGGCAATCGGCCTTTAGGCATTTCGTTGATTACCGATAAATCCTGATCACCGTAAGCTACAAGTGCAAGGGTTCGGGGAATTGGGGTAGCGGTCATATGTAACACATGCGGACTCCCCTGTTTTACTATTACTTCTCGCTGTTTCACACCAAAACGATGCTGTTCATCTATTACAAGTAGTCCGAGATTATCGAATTCAACATCTTCCTGAATCAACGCATGTGTGCCGATGATAATATTCACCTGACCATCTTTAATTGCACCCTTAACCGCATTCTTTTCCTTGGCTTTCAGCGAACCGATTAAGAGTTGAATATTAAGAGGGCTATCTAGCATTTTTTTCTTTTCAATTTCCTCCACAAACTTGCTTATCGATACTAAATGCTGTCGTGCAAGCACTTCAGTCGGCGCCATTATTGCCGCCTGATAACCATATTTAACAGCTTGCAGTAGTGCCATCATCGCCACAACCGTTTTACCGGACCCAACATCACCCTCAAGGAGTCTCAGCATTGGAAAACTGCGTTCCATATCTTTTAAAATCTCATAAATCGTAACTTTCTGAGCACCTGTTGGGGTAAATGGAAGAGTAGAAAAGAAAGCTGTAACAAATTCCGGATCCATTGGCATTTTTATGGATGAGCTATCTGTCGGTCTGCTATCTTTCCATTCCTCTTTTGCTTTTACAGCATTTAATTGTAATAAAAAGAGCTCTTCATACCCCAAGGTATCCTGCGCCTTTTTAAGTTTTTTAGGATTGGATGGAAAATGCACCTCTCGTATCGCCTCTTTCTTAGGCATCAGCCCCTCTTCTTTAATTATTTCTTCCGGAAGAATATCTTCAAACTCTTTAGTTAAATATAATAGAGGATTAATTTTTTCACGTAACCATTTTGATGTTATTACCTCATGCTGAGGGTAAATTGGAACTAATCCTCCAGCATGAATTTGAACTTCTTTAATCGTTTCTACCGTAGGACTTTGCAGAACATATTTACCATATGAAAATTGAACTTTGCCGGAAACAATCATCTCCTTATCCATTTCTAATGTACGGACAAGGTGAGGCTGATTAAACCAAACCGCCTCGCATTCTGAACCAGAATCATCATAAAACATCGCTTTAACAAGCTTCATCCTCCTGTTTTTCGTAGGAACTACCTTAATTCCATGTAAAAAGCCCTTAGTAGTGATTATTTCCCCATCTTTCGCTTCCCATACCTTTTTAAATTGAGATAGGTCTTCATATCCTCGAGGAAAATACAAGAGTATATCACGCACCTTATATAAGCCCATTTCTTTAAGCGCTAAAATATATTCTTTTTTTGTGGAGAGTGCTGATTCTAACGGAGTATTTAAGTCCATATATTATCTATTTATTGCCTGAACTATGATTTATTTGATTATACTGATTTTTATGATCATTCACCAACGCATAGACATTGCATTACAACGTTTCTACGGAATAAATAAAATCATGCTCATCATTATAATCATAAAAAATCACAGTTCAGACATATTATAGTAAACATTTGTTCACCAATCAACCATAAAAACATTGACAATTACACAAAAATAGTATAAGGTTAACGCCAAAATTATCTAGAGCAGGAATGCAACTGGAATCGGCCTTCCAACAAATAACAAATTTTTTGTTGTTTTGTGCAGACCGATTCCAATAAACGGATTCGGTTGTTCTTTAAAATCTACTTGCAAACTTATTGATTACAGCTTACTGGTCATATTTATGTGATTAGCAATGCTGTAATCAATAAACAATCCCAACAGTGTTGGGTAAAAAAGGAGAAAGTTATGAAAGTTATGAAAGTAATATTAATTACGTTTTTCGCCATTTTTCTTGCTGAGTGCGCATCGTGCCCCAATCCACCAATGGTTAGTCAATCAAGCGATGCCCTTCAAATAGATGAACCAGAGGTGAAAGAATCTCAACCCAAAGATTTCTGCACCTGCATCGAATCATTCTCCTATAGGGGGATAGTTGATTGCAATTTGGGTTTCTACGAAATGCTCGAAACGGGAAATTTTGACTGGAGAGACGTAGATATTAACGAAAAAAATTTCCCCCTCGAAACTTGTACTACCAAAGAAGTCGAGTTTAAGCTTGTTGATTTCAATAATGTTCCATCAGAAGATGAAATTCTGGCTGAACTCGACAAATTGGGTCTTCGACCAGCTACCCTGAGAGAACTCGTGCACATTGCGGCTGTTAAACCTGATTTACAACGTGAATTCTCGATTATTGCCCTTGGTTCTCAATGGCATAAAAAAGAATTGAATCGTATTATCTATCCAGAATTGCACACTTATCACGATGAGGAAGTGTGGGAGCGTCTTCTTAACGAGAGCCATCACTTTTCTCGAACTGGCACGATATCTAAGGAAACACGTTTTTTGGCTGTTGGTAAAACGATAGATGAATCTGAACCCAAAGCCGAACAGGAATATCCTGTTTGCAATGTTACGTTTCATTGTGACTATAAGGATCCCACCCTCGACGCTTTCAGTATCGATACCTTCACTGTCACACTCGACTACAGCATGACTTTCAAGGAGATGGTGAGCGCTGGTCGGTATGACAGTGCAAACACTATGTTTGAGATTACCAAAAAGAATTTCCCAATCAACAAGCGGGAAAGCGGTAAAGTTGAGTTAGATGTCATTCATTTTGGCCGTAAGATGACGCGCGAACAGGTTCTCGACGAATTCGAAAAGCGTGGCCTGCGCTCTGCCGAACTACCAGAATTAATGGCACTTGGCGCACATTACCCAGGTCTTCAGAAGAAGCGCACACTTGTAGCAGCTGGTCCTCAGGCGCGTAAATCGACGACTGCTGCCGTTGGTACCCCGGTTCTATCTGGGAATAAAAAAGAGCGCAAAATACACCTCATCTGGAGTATGCCCAGTCCTTCGTGGAACAAGTCCTATAGTTTCGTAGCCGTCCGCAAGTAGACCCACCATTTGAGACAATCCCCCGCTAACCTGCCTGCCGGCAGGCAGGGCGGGGTGATTCCTGTCTCAGTAAAAAAACAAGCTCATGACGTTCTGTCGTGAGCTTTTTCCCAATATAAATAATCAAAAAAAGAGTCATCACTGACCATCCAAATGATAAATGTTAAATGCTAAATGATAAATGATAAATATTATGCAGCCGCTTCAATCTTAGCCTTAACAACCATTGTATTGATAATAGCGCCACGTTCCATCTCATCCAACTTCATCTGAATAAATTTAATAGTGTCTTTTAGGTCAGGAATCATGCGATACTCAAGCGCATTTACACGACGACGTGTTTTTTCAAGCTCTTCCGCCAAAGCTTCAGCGGATTTTTCGATTTCAGCCAATTTAATTAGTAATGGAAAGACATCCAAAAATGACTGTAGGGAAATATCAAGCTCACCGCTTGTCTGAACCATACTGTAATTTACAACTTCACCTTCTACTTTAAGATCAAATGTAGGAATACGAACGGACATCACATTTTTTGTCTCCACTCCAAGATTTGTTTCAGCCGTGGAGTAAAGAAGTGCGCTTTCAAGAAATCCGGACTCCATCAATGAACTAGCCCGGATAAAGTTTTTAAACGAAGCGCCAAGCTTTTCTTCAACTTCTTCACGTGCAGTTTTTGCCTCATGAATAACACCCATAAACTTCTGCATCAGGCCATCCTGCTTATCTTTAAGCAGTTTATGTCCGCGTTCAGCACTTTTTATCTTCTTTTTAAGAGTCAGTAGTGCCATCCTAGTTGCATTGACGTTCATTATAGCCATAATTTCAAGTTGTAGCTCCATTGTGGCTCAGCTTCGCGTGGCTCCTATTGTGGTCCACTACTGGAGCCACTATTTGAGCCACTATTTGAGCCACTACTGGAATTAATTATTTTAAGTATTTCTCAATATATTCTTCCTTAACACGCTTAAGCTCTGACTTAGGAAGGATTTTAAGAAGCTCCCATCCAAGTCGAAGTGATTCTTCAATATCACGATCTTCATGTTCATCTTGCCGAATAAATTTATCTTCAAAAGCTTCAGCAAACTTCATATAAGCCTGATCGATTTCATCAAGAGCAGCTTCTCCAAGGATAATTGCTAATTCACGTACATCATTACCACGAGCATAAGCAGCATAGAGCTGATTCATAACACCACTGTGATCTGCGCGGGTTTTACCCTCACCAATACCTTTATCTTTCAAACGTGAAAGAGATGGAAGTACATCAGCAGGTGGGTAAATACCTTTTCTATGAAGTGCACGAGACATTACAATCTGACCCTCAGTAATATAACCTGTAAGATCAGGAATCGGGTGAGTAATATCATCTTCCGGCATAGTCAGAATAGGAATTTGAGTAATAGAACCATTTCTACCCTTAATACGACCAGCTCTTTCATAAATGGTAGCAAGATCGGTATATAGATAACCCGGATAACCACGACGACCCGGTACTTCTTTACGAGCGGCAGATACCTCACGTAACGCTTCAGCATAGTTTGTTAAGTCGGTTAGTACAACGAGTACATGCATATCTTTTTCGTATGCAAGATATTCAGCAGCTGTAAGAGCAAGACGTGGAATAGCGATACGTTCTACCACCGGATCATCAGCTGTATTTAGGAAAAGAACAGCTTTTTCAATCGCACCTGTCTTTTCAAATTCACTTTTAAAGAATTCTGCCTCTTCAAACGTCACACCCATTGCGGCAAAAATCACCGCGAAATCTGAACCATCTTTAACTTTTGCCTGACGAGCTATCTGAGCAGCTAAACGGTTATGAGGTAAACCTGAACCGGAGAAAATAGGAAGTTTTTGACCACGTACCAATGTATTCAGAGCATCGATTGTACTTATACCTGTCTGGAAAAAGTCATCCGGATAATCGCGTGAATAAGGATTGATAGCTTGCCCGGCAATATCCAAACGTTTTTCAGGTATAATTTCTGGTCGACCATCAATTGGCTTACCGGAACCATCAAAAACACGTCCAAGCATGTCGGCAGATACTCCGAGTTTCATTGTCTCACCAAGGAAACGGGCTTTACTGCCCTCGGTTTTTGCACCCTGCGGACTGTCAAACAGCTGAACAAGAGCCTTGCCTTCAGATGCCTCCAGAACCTTACCGAGACGTACACCTTCTTCACCAGGCACTTTAATCTCAACGAGCTCTTCGTATTTAATATCTTCAACGCCTTCCACAACCATTAGCGGACCGGCAATAGATGTTACTGATTTATATTCTTTTTGCATGATTTTTTAATTAAAATGTTATTACTATACTTGTTGTGGCTCCGATTGTGGCTCCGTTTCACATGGCTCCCATTGTGGTCCACTACTGGAGCCACCATTTGAGCCACCATTTGAGCCACTATAGGAATTAATTATTTTAGTGATTTAATAGACTTTGATATTTCCTGTTCAAGTTTTTCAAACTCATCCCATTTTCCATCCTTGATATCCTTTACCTTAACGATTTTTTCCATAACAGAAAGTTTTTTTAGATCATTAAAATCAAAATCCTCTTTTTCTACAACATCCTGACCAGCATAATAAATAGTCATAATGCATTTAAGCATCCAATATTGTTTTTTAAGTGATGTGTAAACATCAATTTTATCAAAAGCATTTTGAAATAAGAAATCTTCACGAATTGATTTAGCAGTTTCCATAACTAAACGTTCCTTCGGACTTAAAGCATCCATACCAACCAAACGAACTATTTCTTCAAGCTTTGATTCTTCCTGTAATATTTTCATCGCATCTTTTCGGAGATTCGTAGAATCTTCCGCAATTTCCTTTTTCCAGTGATTCGCAACGTTATCATTGTAAAGAGTATAAGAAGAAAGCCAGTTAATAGCCGGAAAATGACGACGCCTTGCAAGTGTTGCATCCAACCCCCAGAAAACTTTAGTAACACGTAGTGTGTTCTGTGTAACCGGTTCAGACAAATCACCACCAGGAGGTGATACAGCACCAATAACGGTAAGACTTCCAACTCTATCATCGGAACCTAAACATTTAACAACGCCTGCTCTTTCATAGAATCCAGCAGTACGGGAGCCAAGATAGGCAGGGTAACCTTCTTCACCTGGCATTTCCTCAAGACGACCGGACATCTCACGCATAGCTTCTGCCCAACGAGAAGTTGAATCAGCCATAAGTGCTACACTATAACCCATATCACGATAATACTCAGCAATTGTAATACCTGTATAAACGGAAGCTTCACGGGCTGCTACCGGCATATTTGAAGTATTTGCAATCAAAACTGTACGTTTCATTAAAGGCTCACCTGTGTTCGGATCTTTTAGTTCCGGGAATTCCATAAGCACATCCGTCATCTCATTACCACGTTCACCACAACCTACATAAACGATGATCTGAGCATTACAATATTTAGCAATTGTCTGTTGTGTAACTGTTTTACCAGCTCCGAATGGTCCGGGAATACAACCTGCACCACCCTTAGCTAGTGGAAAAAGTGTATCAAGAATACGAGTACCGGTTATCATCGGCTCAATAGGCACTCTTTTGCCGGCATCCTTTCTTGGAATACGAATAGGCCACTTTTGTAACATGGTAATTTTATGTTCATGACCATCTTTATCCTTAATAACAGCAACTATGTCTTCAACCACTTTCGAACCGGAGTGAACTTCAGTTATTTTACCACTCATGCCGGCTGGAACCATAATTTTATGAGAAATAAGTGTAGTTTCCTGAACCTCACCAATCACATCACCCTCATTTACAGCAACACCGGTTTCAACAACAGCTTTAAAATCCCACTTCTTCTTGCGATCGATACCCGGTACGCTGATACCACGACCAATAAATGATCCCGATTGTTCTTCAATAAGAGCTAGTGGACGTTGAATCCCATCATATATGCTTTCAAGTAAACCTGGTCCGAGTTCAACGGACAATGTTTGACCGGTTAAATAAACAGGTTCACCAGGACCAACTCCACTGGTCTCTTCGTAAACCTGAATAGAAGCCTCATCACCATTGAGTTCGATAACTTCACCTACAAGCTTCTGTTCGGAAACATTAACCACCTCGTACATCTTGGCGTTCTTCATTCCTTTGGCCACTACAAGCGGACCTGATACTTTTATAATTGTTCCTTGTTCTGACATATTATTTGAATTAGTGAATTAATTGTTTATATGATTTAAGTTGTAGGTTGTAGGTTGTAGGTTGTAGGTTGTAGGTTGTAGGTTGTAGGTTGTAGGATTTAGGTTGTAGGATTTAGGTTGTAGGTTGTAGGTTGTAGGATTTAGGTTGTAGGATTTAGGTTATATATAGGTCCTTAATCTTTCAACTTACAACATACAACATTCATTAATTTTACAACTTACAACATACAACATTCATTAATTTTACAACTTACAACATACAACATTCATTAATCTTACAACTTTCAACTTACAACGTTAGTTAAGAATATCCATCCCCACCGCTCTCTCCACAATCCCCTTCAGCTTCTTCAGACCATAACCGGTAGAACCTAAGTGGCTTGGAAGCGGAATGAATGCCGGAAGCGGATCTGATGTTAGTTTTTTATAGTCATCCGGAGTAATGTACGTCATTAAATCTTCCATAACAAACACAATTGCATATTTATTACGACTTTCACCACCTGATTCAATGCGCTCACCCTTAAGGGCAAACATAGATTCCAAAGCTTCTTTGGGTTCATTTGCATAAACAGGTTCAACTCCAAGCGCTTTGAAGCCAAGAATTGTTTCACGAGAACCTACGATTGCTATCTTATATTGTTGCATTAATTTATTTAAATTATGAATGATTTAAGTTGTATGTTGTATGATTTAAGGCCTATTTATTACTTACAACCTACAACTTACAACGTTAATCAAAGAGCCGGCAGGCTCATAGCTATCTCCTTCACTTCTAATTTATTAAGTTTACCAATAAAAATTGTCCGTAAAATTTGTAAATTGTTTTCAAATTTATAAAAGAAGGCGAAAACAGATTCAGGACCGAATGATTTTCGTTGTGATTCCTTCATAAAGCTCTGGAGGTTTTCCAGAATTTTAGTTTCGAGGGCAAGTAAGCTTTTTTCTTTCTTAACACTATCAAGAGCCTCTGTAAGACCTGCCAACTGTGGACGTTTTTCAAGAATTCCGCGAAGCTCATCATAACCTTTGTC
>JAUXDO010000051.1 GCA_030618315.1 Candidatus Peregrinibacteria bacterium
CATATCGTCATCTCGTCATTAGTAATGCACATTTACCCTCATTTTCCTAAATCGGTTCATAGTGATATTTTTAATGTCCTGAAGACAGATTCACCTCTGGTTATTTCCGGTGTTAGTAATATTACTGCAAAAAGTTACTTATTAGGTGATTTATTGGAAACTAAAAAAATTAATAACGTTTTTTGGATAGTTAACGACACTAAGGATATTTATGACGTGGAAAACAGCATCCCATTTTGGTCTGATAAGCCGGCTGTTGCACTAGATAATCTGCTTTTAAGAGAACAGGATGATTACCGTATTACTGAAACAGTGGCAGGCATTCACAGCGATGAAAAAAAGATATATATAATTAATAGCAATGATGTAAAATTGCCGATACCTACGTTAGATGAAATTATGGAGGCTGGCGTTGTTGTTGAGAACAAACACGATATCAGAACCGTTGAATTTTTCAATAAACTTATTCAATTAGGATACCAGCCAAGCGCAGATGTAACCCTGAAAAAAGGTGAGTATAGAAGATCCGGAGGTGTTGTTAATATATTCCCGCCAAATCATAATTCAATTATCAAAATTGAAGTTGATTATGATAAAGTATCCGGGATTTGGATATATGACCAAGAAACAAAACAACTTGGGCAATCACTTGAAAAAATAGACATACTGCCGATCAACATCGATGGTAGTAGTGGTACGTTCTTAGACCATATCCAAAAAGGTGATTTAATTATTACAGACGATTTAGATGAAACAGAAGACATTTTACTGGACGCAGTAAACAAATCGAAAGCTGATAAAATCAACTTCACCTCATTCCCTAAAAGCGATGAAAAATATTTTCATCTGAGATATCTATCAGTACTTAAATACTACAATATTTTCGACCTTCTTAATGATTTGAGAGACAAAGTTCAGAGAGATTGGAAAATTAATATTTTAACGAAAAGAGTAAAAGAGATTACAAGTATTTTCAATGAGGAAAACATTAAATATTCACTCAAAAAAGATCCAAACGCAAAAATTACAATCATTGATGCCGGAGAACTGGAAAATGTACCTGCATCATTCCAAAACCCACAGTTAAACATCCAACTGCTCACAGATAAGGAAATTTTCAACCTAAGTAGAACCGTTAAGAGCCAGGGAGCTCAAAAAATAAACTTAGACTTTTTAACAGGTCTGCGAATGGGAGACTTGGTGGTGCATATGGATCACGGTATCGGTCGATTTTTGGGTGTAGTACCAAAAACAATTGATGAAATACGTCGTGAATATTTAGAAATCGGATATGCTGAAAACGATAGACTCTTTATCCCTATCGACCAAGCCGATAAAATCAGTAAATATGTTGGGGGAGAAGAAAATGAGCCTCAGTTAAGTCGTCTTGGCGCCACAGAATGGAGAACGGTCAGTCAAAAAATCAAAAAGGAAACACAGCAAATCGCTAAAGAACTTTTGGAATTATATGCAAAACGCGCACAAGTCAAAGGTCATAATTATGGTGAAGATACTGACGAACAAAAAAGATTTGATGCCACATTCCCATATGAAGAAACCCCAGGTCAAATGAAGGCAATTTTAGATGTTAAATCAGACATGGAGTCCGATCAGCCAATGGATCGTCTTGTTTGTGGGGATGTTGGATTCGGAAAAACAGAAGTTGCCATGCGTGCGGCGTTTAAAGCAGTACAGGGTGGTAAACAGGTTGCGTTCATAGCTCCTATTACAATTCTGGCCGACCAGCATCTAAAAACATTCCATCGAAGAGCAAAAGAATTCAACACCAAAATTGAAATGTTAAGCCGTTTCCGTTCACCAAAAGAACAAAGAGCCACTCTTGAACGGCTAAGAAAAGGAGACGTAGACATACTTATTGGTACCCACAGGTTATTGCAGGATGATGTTGAATTTTTCAATCTTGGCTTGGTAATTATTGATGAAGAACAAAGGTTTGGTGTAAAACAGAAGGAAAAGCTAAAAAAGATTCGAAATCAGGTAGATATTCTTACAATGACAGCTACACCGATCCCCAGAACACTCAACCTTGCATTAAACAAGCTAAGGGATATATCCACCATCACAACTCCCCCGCCAGGTCGCCTGCCAATCATCACAGAGGTAAGAAGGTATGGAGACAATCTTATTATTGATGCGATTAAAAAGGAAATTGAAAGAAATGGACAAACTTATTTTTTACACAATCGAGTAGAAACAATCGAAAGCATAGCTGAAAAACTGCGTAGAATGGTGCCGGATGCTAAGTTTATAGTTGCACATGGACAATTGCCCCCTCGAGACCTTGAACAACGTATTCTGCAGTTTAAAAATAAAGAATTTGATGTATTAATATCTTCAACAATTATCGAAAATGGAATAGACTTACCAAATGCAAACACACTGATTGTCGACGATGCGGAAAACTTTGGATTGTCACAGCTTTATCAGTTACGCGGTCGAATCGGTCGAAGCAAAATCCAGGCTTACGCATACTTCTTATATAAATCCCGCCAGTTACGATTAGACGCGAAAAAACGACTTAAGGCTATTGTTGATGCGTCAGAACTTGGTTCTGGATTTCAAGTGGCAATGCGGGATCTAGAAATTCGTGGCGCAGGTGACATCCTTGGCGTCAGTCAGCATGGGACAATACGAGTGGTTGGCGCAAATCACTTTTTGAGAATGCTAAATAAAACAATTGATGAACTGCGAGCAGGCAAAAAGACGGTAGCAGGTGAATATATACAAGACATCTCAATTGAATTACCAATGGAAGCTTTTATTCCTGATACTTACATCCCAGACACAAAAGATAAGATTAATGTTTATCAAAAGCTATCCTCAGTCGGCAATTTGGAATTGCTCGAAGAATTCCGTGAAGATTTAATTACAGAATACGGTCATTTCCCAGCACAAGTTGGGAATCTATTCCAAATTCTGCAGATCAAAATCCTGGCCAAAATGGCTGGGTTGATTAACATTAAATCCATTCCAATGGGGAATGCCGGACGTCAGATTATAATGCACATGAGCACATCAGTAACCGCTGAACAGATTATGAATTTACTTAAATTCAATACCAAATGGCTTATTAGCGGTGATAAACTTAAAATTGATTTAAAAACTTTAGGATTTAATTGGTCGGAGAAATTGAAAGAAAATGTTAAACTCTTGTTACCTAAATAACACTGCTACGCGTGGGGCTGGCGTAGTAACGCCGTGGGGCTGCGAGATTACTCGCGTGGGGCTGGCTATCGCCGTGGTACTATCTTATTGTTATTAGTAATATAACTGACCATAATAAAATAGGACCACGTCCTGTAATCAGGACAGCCCCACGTTTGTACTCAAACAGCCCTACGCCGAAGGCAGCCCAACGTTTGTACCCAAACAGAATCATTATGAAAAAGCATCTACTAAAACTTTGGCTACAAGTTAAGAATAAAAAAGCAGATTTAACGAGCAATAAAAGTTCCATTTGGAAAAAAATCCGCATTATTATGGCAGGCCTGATAGGTTTGTTTTTAGCAGCAGTGTTAATTTTTTTAGCAATTCTATTCCCGTCACTGCCGGATATAGACAACATCCAAAACCTTGTCGCCGCTGAATCAAGTGTGATTTTAGATAGAGACGGAGAAGTTCTATACACAATACATGGTGATGAGAATCGAAAAATTGTTCCCTATAATCAGATTTCTAAATATGCTTCACTTGCATCTATGGCCATTGAAGACGATGAATTTTATGAACATGGGGGTGTGGATGTAGCAGCTTTTATGAAGGCAGTTTGTAGTGAGTTGCACATTTGTTCTCAGGCGAGAGGGGGTTCAACAATTACTCAGCAATTTGTGAAAAACGCTTTTTTATCTTCAGAAAGAACATATACTCGTAAGGCTAAAGAGATCATCCTGTCGCTTCAGCTTGAGAGCAAATATTCAAAAGACGAAATTATGGAGATGTATTTAAATCGTATTCCATACGGCTCAAATATCTATGGTGTTGAGGTTGCATCATATACATTTTTTGATAAACCTGCTATTGAGCTGACGATTGCAGAAAGCGCTATTTTAGCCGCAGTTCCAAAGGCACCGACTTATTATTCACCGTACGGAATGCATAAATATGCACTAATCAACATTGGTGAAGAAGAAATTTTAGATCTTGGCATTGAGTCAGAACAGGACCTTGTTAATGCAAATCCAGATTTCATATCCAAAGGATTAATCGGGAAAACATATGTATTTGGGGAAGAGGAGAAAGAGCGTCAAATATATATAAAAGGTCGTGTTGATTTTGTAATAAGCAGAATGCTTGAACTCGGTTATATATCAGAAGATGAGGCTGATACTGCAGTTGAAGAAGCTAAAGCAATTGAATTTACTCCTTTTAGAGAAAACATCACATCGCCACACTTTGTTATGTATGTCAGAGAAATGGTGGAAGCAAAATATGGAAAAGACCAAATAGAAAAAGGTGGTTTAAAAATTACTACAACTATCAACGGAGCAATGCAGGAAGCTGCCGACAATGCTGTAGATGAATATGCTGAACACAATGAAACAAATTTCCTCGCTACAAATGCCAGTCTTGTCGCACTTGACCCTGAAAACGGTCAAATTCTTGCAATGGTCGGATCCAGAGATTTCTGGGATGAAGAAATTGATGGGATGGTAAATGTTGCACTTCGGCCAAGACTCCCAGGTTCGTCTTTTAAACCAATTGTATATGCCGCGGCATTTTTACAAGGGTATGCACCAACAACTATCCTTTACGATGTCCGTACCAAATTTGGCAGTTGGTATGAGCCTGAAAATTTTGATGGAGAATTCCGTGGTCCCGTATCTATGAGAACCTCACTCGGTGCATCTTTAAACATACCGGCAGTAAAAACTGCCTACCTTGCAGGCGTTCCAAATGTGTTGGATTTAGCTCGTAAATTGGGCATCAACCTAAACCAACCTGATGATTGGTATGGTCTTTCACTTGGGTTGGGTGCCGGTGAAGCACGTCTAATCGACATGGTTTCCGCATATGGTACATTTGCGAACGGTGGTTACAGAGTCGAACCTATAGCCATCCTAAAAATCGAAGATAAGAACGGAAATATATTGGAAGAATATGAAGCTCCTAAGAAGAGAAGTTTAATTTTGGACCCACAGGTCGCTTATCTTATTAATAACATTCTAAGTGACATAGAGGCTCGTCCTGATGAGTATTGGCGAAGCATGTTAACTGTGCCCGGTCATGTTAATGGCGCAAAAACCGGTACGTCCAATAAAAAGAAAAATAATGTCAATTATCCTTTCGACACCTGGACAATCGGCTATACCCGTCAGTTAACCGCCGGTGTATGGGCAGGTAATGCAAATGGTGATCACTTATCTCTAAGAGCTAGCGGTTTGGACGTTGCAAGTCCAATCTGGAAGGCATTTATGAAAGAGGCGATGAAAGGAATGGAGAATAAACCATTTGAAAAACCGGAAGGTATCAAATATGTAAAAGTATCAAGTAAGTCAGGAAAACTACCATCCGAAAACACTCCGGAAGAAGATATTGTTACAGGTACTTTCGCAAGCTTTTCTACTCCGCGCGAATATGATAATTCATATCAATTAGTTGAAATCGACAAAGTGTCCGGACTTCTCGCAACCGAATATACACCGGAAAGTGCGATAGAGGAAATGGCATTTTTTAGTCACCACTCAATAGTGCCTGATAACCCAAATTGGGAAAATGCAGTCCGTGCATGGGCAGAAGAAAATGATGAAGACGCAGAGGTGCCGACAGAATATGATGATGTGCACACTGCAGAAAACATGACAGAAAAACCGCAGATCAAAATCGAATCCCCGTCATCCAAAAGCACAGTAAGTCCGCCAAATGTTGGAGTTTGGGTGGATATCAGCTCACCGGCAGGAGTTCAACAGGTCGAATATTATTGGGATGATGAATTGGTTTACACAGCTGAAAGCCCACCGTACAAGGGGAATATTGAGGTATCGTCAAAAGAAAAGAAAGGCTCATCTCACACCATAAAAGCAATCGTATATGACGAACTTTATCGAACCAGCCAATCTTCCATTACTGTAAAAATTGGAACAGATAAAACCAATCCAACTATTAATTTCGTATATCCGAATGACGGAGCAAAACTTCCAATCGGAGCATCTATGGTAGCTCAGGTTGATGCCAAAGATTCCAACGGAGACATTCTTAAGGTCGCGTTTTATATGGATGGTAAATTGGTAAATACAGTCCGCAAGCCACCTTTTGTTTGGCAATTTACAGTCCCCGATTCACTTGGTGAACATGATATCAAAGCTGTTGCATACGATTATGCAGAAAACAAAGCAACAAAAGAAATCACTATCAAATCAGTTGAATCAGATGACAATTTAAGCGGTACATCACGGCTTTTAGAACCAACTAAAAATGAATCTATCAACGAAGGAAGTAGAATGCTTATTAAAGCCTATTTAGCTGATAGCGAGAGAGACAATCTTAAGAAATTAACAATACTTGCTAAAAAAGATGACAGTCCTCGTGCAATGGAAATTGCGACAGCAACAGGTAGTGCTCAAACATTTACATTTATATGGGATTCTCTATCTGCTGGTCGCTACGAAATCTATTTCAAAGCTGAAACAGAAGATGGAAAATTATATTTCAGTCAAAGAGTGCCAATTGTGGTGAGGTGATAAAGACTTGATTTGATATTTTTCAAGTAGTAGAATAAACTCGTACTTAAATTCTAAGTGCCACTGGTAAAACCGTAGTATCTCAATGAAATTAAGGAGCATTGTCTTAAAAACTCATTGTCACGGTCCCGAGAGCTTCAAAACCTTTCGGGGATACACCCTCTCGGGCCAGTGATAGTGAGTTTTTTATTTTCCTAAACAACAACGACATGACAGATATCGATATTTATTTAGACGACGAGAGAAAGGATCCTCAAGGAATTCCTCTTATTGTACTTAAAATTAATGGCAGGCAAGCAATATTTGCTAAACAGCTAGCAAGTATTTTTAGTGAAGCTAGTACTGGTTTTGATCTTTTAAAGAAGTTAAGAAAGACGGGAGGTTATTCAGAGAATGAAGGTTATTTAAAATTACCTATTGAAGAATTAAAAAAAATTCAAACATGGGAAAAAACCATGTTTGGAAAATCGGCAACAGAAAGCCTTTTAAAGCCAATGAGTCCTAACGGAGCTGCTATAATTTATGAAGAAGCAGCTTTATGGCTCTTGGCAAGAAGTAACACCAAATCTGGAAAAAGTTTCGCAAAAATTCTTGTCAAAACTTTCATAGCAGTAAGAGATGGTCATTACATAGAAGCTGACCCAGAAGATAAAAAAAGATTAGAAGGAAAAGAGGACTATAGCAGAGCTACGGTAAAGTTAATAGATACTGTCTACAAAAGAGGTTTGAAATTAATAGGTACGTTCAACAGGGAGGGTGATAAGGCCTTCTATGATGGGAGGGGGACAAAAGAGATGCGGAAAATAAAGGATATTCCTAAAGATAGACCCTTAGCAGATTTTGATAGCCCATTAGAATTAAGAGCCAAAACGTTTGCTAAGGATTTGACTGACGAAGCCATCAGCCATAAGGACTTGAATACTGAGAAGGAAATGACAAAGGAATATATCGATAAAAATAAGCAAATGAGAGGAGCATTAATTGATGTTGGGATTCGTCCAGAAGTAAGCCTAAAAGTTGAAGATATAAAAGAAGTTAAAAAGCGAACAAAGAAACAACTTAAGTCAGACAAGGGGCTTAAGAAGCTTACTTAGTCATCTCTCAATAATCAACAAGGTTCAGATTGTGATTAGGTAATTATTTCTTCTTGCACAACCTCTTCGCCAAATAATAGCCGGAAAAAATTGCAAAGAATACGTTGAGCCAGAAGAACACCCAATTAGCTACCATAAAACTAAACACTGCTATAAGAGCACTACCAAGAGTTAGTGCCAGGCTTCTTTTTGCTGTTCCCATCTCCAATGTATATCCAAGTCCGATACCGACAAGACCTAAAATAAATATTATTGTTGTGTAATCCTCAAATAATTTTAGCGACAATCCAACAAAGCCAACACCGGCAATTGTAATAACAGTAATATCGGTTTTATCTCCAGTATTTAGCATCATCATAATAACTGTGACGATAATAAACCCCTGAAGAAGAACAAAAAATATTGCACCACCAGTTAACAAATATCCCAACAAAGAATAGGTTAGCATTACTGCTGAGCCAACTGCAAACAACCAATCCTTTACTGATTTCATTGGATGTTCAGTATCTTTGCTCTCCGGCCACGCGGCACCCGTCACCAATATAAGCGAACCAATAAGACCTGTAAGGAATATATAATCAAACAT
>JAUXDO010000099.1 GCA_030618315.1 Candidatus Peregrinibacteria bacterium
TTTGTAAATTGTGAACTGTAAATTGTAAATTACACCAATTATGATTACATCTCTTTCCCCACTCGATGGCAGATATGCCAGCAAAGTCGAAGAACTAAGTCCTTATTTCTCTGAATATGCATTAATCAAACACCGATTAATTGTTGAAGTAGCTTTCTTTTTAGCTCTATCAGCTGAAAAAGGCATTAAAGAATTACCGCCATTTAGTGATAAAGAATTAAAAATCCTTGAAAATATCGTTAAAAACTTTGATGAAAAAGAAGCTAAAAGAGTAAAAATTATCGAAAAAAAGACAAACCACGATGTTAAAGCTGTTGAATATTATATTAAAGAAAAATTGGAAAAGACCAGCCTTAAAAAACATCTGGAATTTATTCACTTTGCCTGTACATCCGAAGACATCAACAATCTAGCTTACGCATTGATGATACAGGGAGCAGGTAATAATGTACTTCTTCCTGTAATGAAAGAATTGTTAAAGACAGTAAGCGGACTTGCGAGAAAATGGAGGAAAGTTCCAATGTTATCGCTTACTCATGGACAGCCTGCAACACCGACAACTGTCGGTAAAGAGTTACTTATTTTCACAAAGAGGCTGGAAAGACAAATGAAGCTTTTGGACAAACAGGAAACTCTTGGAAAATTAAATGGAGCTAGTGGAAATTTCAATGCACACAATGTGGCTTATCCTAAAGTAAATTGGGAGATGTTGAGCAAAAAATTTGTTCAGAACTTAGGACTTGTGCATAACCCATATACAGCTCAAATCGAACCACATGATTTCCAGTCAGAAATTTACGATTCTATAGCAAGATTCAATACAATTCTGATTGATATGGACCGTGACATCTGGACATACGTAAGTCGTGGAATTTTCAAACAAAGTGTAGTTAAAGGTGAAGTCGGCTCTTCTGCAATGCCTCACAAAGTTAATCCAATAGACTTTGAAAACTCTGAAGGAAATTTAGGATTAGCTAATTCCCTCCTCCGTCATATGTCAGAAAAATTACCAATCAGTCGAATGCAAAGAGACTTAACAGACAGTACAGTTCAGCGGAATATTGGCACAGCGTGGGGGTACAGTATTTTGGCTTACAAAAGCACGTTAAAGGGACTTTTAAAGCTTGAGTTGAACAAAAAAGTTATACAAGAAGAATTGGACAATAATTGGGTACTTCTCGCCGAAGCAATTCAGACTGTAATGAGAAAAAACGCAGTTCCAAAAGCTTACGAACAATTAAAAGAACTAACTCGAGGAAAAGAAGTTAATAAGAAAACTGTTCAGGAATTCATCAAAGGATTAAAGATTCCAAAAGAGGATAAAGACCGCCTTCTTAAGCTGTCTCCAAAAACATATATTGGTTTGGCAGATAAATTTAAATAATTAGTAATCATGAAAAAGAGAAAAAGCCTACTGCCATTAATAGTTATTGTGCCTCTGGTTATCCTGTTTTTTACGTTCAAACTTAGTGAATTTACTAAAAGCACACCACCTGAGCAAGTTGTTATCAACTTTTATCACTGGTATACAGATTTCGCTGGGAACGCATTGCTCTCAGGTGAATATAGTAGATCTGAATATGTATCCGAAGAACTTGTGGTCAACATCGAGAACAGATTAAATGAATCAAAAGGTGCAATCGGAAAAGATCCATTTACTTGCAATATTAACGAACCGGATGAATTTATCGCAACAACAATTTCATCTGAAAACGAAACAGCAGAAGTAGCTCTCGACCAATTCTTTGGTGAAGAAGTTGAAACAATCAATATTATTTTAATTAAGGATAACGGCAAATGGTTGATTGATGAAATTGAATGTTAAATATGACAAAATTAATCTTCAATCTTCAATCTTCAATTTTCAATCTTCTAATCAAGAATCCATGATAAAAAAATCATTAATCCGCGCAGGCACATATAAACACTTTAAAGGAGGGATATACAAGGTTATCAGTATTGCGAAACATTCTGAGACTCGTGAAGATATGGTTGTATACAGATCATTAAAAGACGAAGATCAGCTTTGGGTAAGACCACTTGCTATGTTTGTGGAGAAAGTTAAGGTGCCTGCCCGAACTGGTACAGGCGGGGAAGGAAAGATGGTACAAAGATTTGAATTTATCCAATAACTTCCGATTGTGGCTCAGATAGTGGCTCAGCTTCGCGTGGCTCAAATTGTGAACCACAACTGGAGCCACAACTGGAGCCACAACTGGAGCCACAACTGGAATTATGATAATAGGTCTAACAGGCCCAATGGGGTCAGGCAAAACAACAATAGTTGATGCCTTAAAAAAACAAGGATTTGAACACGTTACACTATCCGATAGTGTTCGTGAAGAAGCTAAAAAGCGTGGATTGCCTTCCGAACGCACGACACTTCAGAATATAGGACAATCATTAAGAGAACAATTTGGAGCAGGAGTTTTAGGTAAAAAAGCTCTTGAAAAAATTCAAAGCAAGAATGGAGGCAAATGGATTGTAGATGGAATAAGGAATCCGGCAGAAATTGATGAACTTCGATCTCACCCTGACTTTATATTAATTGCAAACACAGTACCGGAAGATGTAATTATAAAGAGAATTCTTTCACGCAAGAGATCAATCGACACATTAAATGAAATTGCAATACGTACAAAATTAAGAAGAGAAATGGGTGAAGGTGAACCACCTGAAGGCCAGCAAGTCAAAAAATGCATAGAAATGGCAGATTATACGTTTGAAAATATTATGCCGTTTGAAGAAGTTGAAACTGAATTCCTAAAACTGTATGATAAAATCCTTGGAACTAAGAACTAAGGACTAAGGACTAAGTGTTTAAAAGAATTTTAGTATTTAATCGAATTATTATGAAAACTTTTAAAGATATTATTGCATGGCAAAAAGGATACGATTTAACCTTGCAAATATACAAAACAACCAACTCTTTTCCTAAAAATGAAGAGTTTGGGCTCAAGGCACAATTAAGACGTGCTTCAGTATCAATAATCTCAAACATAGCTGAAGGATTCAAAAAAATCAGCACAAAGGAAAGAAAACATTTTTACAAAATAGCTGAATGCTCTCTTGAGGAAGTAAAATGTCAAACAATGCTCGCTAACGATCTAAATTACTTAAATTCATCAAATTACGAATTAATTAGTAATTTAGAAAATGAAACTGGTAGAATACTATATGGCTGGATAGCCTCTCAATCATAAAACCAAATACAACTTAGTCCCTAGTCCTTAGTTCTTAGTCCTTATAAAATGGAAAATCAATATAACAGACCATCAAAAGACCAATACTATCTTGACCTTGCAAAAAGCGTATCCCAACGCAGTACTTGCACAAAAGTCCTTCTTGGCGCTGTAATTATCCGCGATGACCAAGTTGTAGCAACTGGATATGTTGGAGCACCACGCGGAACAAAAAGTTCTCAGGAGCATGGCTCATGTCTGCGCAGAGAAATGGGTATCCCAAGCGGTCATAGATATGAAATCTGCAGATCGGTACACGCTGAACAGAATGCGATTATTAATGCCGCACGTTCCGGAACAAGCCTTCTTGGAGGAGATATGTATATTTACGGTGAACTTCAGGGGGATGGCGGAATACTTGATGCATTTCCATGTTTTATATGTAAAAAAATGATCATAAATTGTGGACTGAAACGTGTCATTTGCTCTCTGAAAAACGGAGGATTTAAAATATTTACTGTTGATGAATGGGTTGATGAATGGAGAGAAAACGATATTATCGATGACAAATTCCAATACGGTATAGATACAAAAAACGGAACACCTACAGTAAACGATAAACCAATAAAAATTTCACCTGAACTTCAGAAAAAAATTGACGAATCAAAGTAAAATTGACTTTTGTTAGGCTTGATATAGAATGATAAAAAGCGTTTGAGTTCGCCATCAACGAACAATGCTGACGGAAGAACATCCCGCTAAGCGGGATTAGTAGAACCGTCCGGAGACCTTACTCCGTCATAAAAATAAATTAAGTAAACGTCTAGGTGGTACCTCCCGCTAATCGGGACCGAGACACTCAATTGATTTTAATTGTAGTGCTCTTTATTTAATTAAAAATTACGAATTAAAAGTTAAAAATTCAATTCGTAATTCATAATTTGTAATTCATAATTATATGTTCAGCAAAGTAGACCCAAAACAATCCTTTCCAAAAATAGAAAAAGCCCTAATCCAATATTGGAAGGATAATAAAATATTTGAAAAATCTATAGAGAAGCCTGCTGGCGAAAATAATCCCAAAGATTATGTGTTTTACGATGGACCCCCATTCGCAACAGG
>JAUXDO010000070.1 GCA_030618315.1 Candidatus Peregrinibacteria bacterium
AGGCGCGCAATCGATTGCGCGCCTTCGGGGTACCGATGAACCGACAACTAATGAAATGATTGAAAAATTTGATCAATATATTTTAAAATTCCAAAAACAATTCCACATAAAACACCCAAACAAAAACCCATATCCACGCTTTCAATGGCACAAATCCTTTCATGACCATTACATTCGTAATGATTCGGATTTCGATTATCACATGGAATATATTATTTGGAACCCACAAAAGCACAAATTGCCGGATAATTGGACATATGTATTCACAAATCCGATATACGAGGATTTGGTTGATAACTCATTCTAAATCTCAACCTCTCCATCCACAAACTGCTGAATCACTTTCGGATACCATTCCTTCTCCAACGCCTGAACTTTGTCTTTTAGACTGTCTGGCGTGTCATCTGGGCTAACTTCGACAGATTTTTGGACGACAATTGGACCTCCATCAACCTCATCGGTTACTATGTGAATTGTCATACCACTCTCCTTTTCGCCTGCATCGATTACTGCCTTGTGGACATCTAAATTCATACCTCCCGCATATTTTGGGAGAAGACTTGGGTGAACATTAATAATCCTATTTTTAAACTCTTTTACCGTTTCTGGTCCAATAATTTTCATATAACCACCACATACAACCAAATCGACCTCAAAATATTTTAATGTATCCAAAACTGACTGCTCATATGCTTCGGGAGTAAGCACTTTAGCATCA
The DNA here is from genome assembly GCA_030618315.1 of Candidatus Peregrinibacteria bacterium. Lineage (GTDB taxonomy): Bacteria > Patescibacteriota > Gracilibacteria > UM-FILTER-43-11 > UM-FILTER-43-11 > JAFGCT01. The sequence continues at coordinate 719 of JAUXDO010000070.1, forward strand.
AAAAAGTAGACTTTGATGCCGTTATCCCTCGCCTTCTGCGCAGCACCTGAGTCAGCCTTGTTTGTGATAAGACATTCGATTCCAACATCGGATAACTCACCACGAGCTTTTGCATCAAGTATTGATTGAAAATTTGTACCGTTGGTGGAAGATAAAACGGCTATTTTGTACATAGTTTTTAAATTTACATCACATCCATTTTATAAGTATTTTGACATTTAATAAAGATAATATACAATGACACCCAATCTTTAATTTTTTTAAACATGACACAAGAGACACAAGACTCTACCAATGGCTTAAATATTGTCGATACAGTATTTGAAGCCGCAAACAGTATTTTGGAACATGATAGATTTTTCGGTACAGAATATACAGAAACTAAGGGGCATCTTGCTCCCGAAGAAGTAAAACGATTAAAAGAGCAAATTGCGGAAAAAATCCGACAAATTTTCAGAATTCTTTTTGATGAAAAAAATCAGCCATTTTTACATAATCCAAATAATCCAATAGAAGCATCGGTTATGATTAAAGATTTCGGAGTTGAAGAAATTGTTGAAAAAATGTCTACAGAAAATAGGGCTGAATTAACACCATTAATAGAGGAACTCAAAGAGATAGGGGCAAAAATTGGTAACGATACCGCGAGACTTTCAAATGCCCCAATAAGCATAGAAGCACTCCCTACCGATGACGACGATATTACTTTCCAATAAAACCTTCTTTGTATAAACCTCTATAAATACATTCTTTCGGACTAATAAAATAATCATCTTCCGTAAACTCTTCATCGGTGAATTTTGCTTTTTTGAAATCCCGGACTATTACAAATGGTATTGAAGCATTTGTCTCACCCATCTCAAGATTCGCAGCACTAGCCAGATTATCCGCAACAGCTATTTGAGTATATTTCATCGGTTGCCGATATAAATCCTTACTTCCTCTTTCATCCTGCACGCCATAAAAACCCGCCCAACCAATAGCGATACCGGAAGTTCCCATGCGGAGGGGTTGGCAATGTGAATCACTAATTACTACGCCAAGATTCTTGATTTTATACTCCCTCATAAGTGAATCTCGAATCTGCCAAGCAAAATCAAAAGGTCTTTCCGGCCATAATATGACTTTTCCCTTTGGAACATTAGAATTATCTATCCCCGCATTCGGAATCAGAATTTTATTTTTCATTGTAATAGTCATCTCACCCTCATCCCCGCCTGAACCGGAATGGGCAGGTAAAACAACATCCGCTTCCTGTCGTATCAAATCAATAAAATTTGAGTTTTGCCTGTCCGCCGTGGTGGAAGTTTCGAGTTTCGAATTTCGAGTTTCAAGGTCGACTAGACGACCTTGGCTATAAGCAAGTACTTTAGACGCAATAACAATTATATCTTTGTTCTTTATCTGCTCATTTTTAGAGCTCAGAGCGTCTGACAACTTTTGGAGCAAGTCGTCTTCGTATTGGACCCGTTCGCTTTTTAGAGGTATTAGTTCCATATGTTTGTAAAATTACAATGCTTCCAAGTATAAGCCAAAATATCATGCTTAAATCATTTTTCCAAAACGGAGTATCAAAAATTCCATGAATTATTATTCCCCAGAATGCTATAAGTGGATAAGTAAAACGTTTGTGTACAAAGAATAAAAATGAAAAAAGTGCAACCAAACCAAGTAAACCTGCATTCAGCCAGAAAGCAAAGAAAATATTGTGAGGATGCGGAATATTCCATTCTAAAGGTATATGTCCAAGATTTTTCTGCCCCCTTGTTTGATACTCAGCCTGAAACAATCCGGGACCAATTCCTGTTAACGGCTCTTCATTTATTAAGCTCCACGAAATTTCATAAACTTCTAACCGAACTGATGTACTGGATCGATTTTCCCAATCCAAAAACTGCTTGAATTTTGGTGTATTTATCTGAGTAATTACAATAACTGCAAAAGTCAATGTCAGAAGAATAAAGCCGGTTATTGCAGCCTTTTTTCTCTTAGTCTTCCAAAGAATTAAATAGAGAACATAAAGACCGATTGCACCAAAAATACCGATTATTGCTGAATATGACTGAGTAAAAAACAATGCATGAGCCATAATCACCAAAGAAGATAAATTTAGATATTCTTTCTTTCCAGGCTTTCCTTTTCGTTGAAATAAAAAATAGATACTTAGAAGTAATGGCGGAACAAGATATAGAGATAAATAATTCGCCGATTCATAAAAACCGCTTAATCTTAAATCATAAGTAAATCCGCTATTTAAAATGCCAAACCCATAACAAATAAGGGCTACCAAAGCACCCGAATATACAAAATAACGCAGAAGTTTTTTAAGTTCTAATTGAGAAGTTATTGTCTGAGTAAATACTGCAAAATAAAGCATTGGAGCAATTACCCACCCCTTCCAAACACCCAAAGCAGTACGCTGAGCGTCTAAAATCTCACCATTAGGCAAACTAATATAATGAGGCGCAGTTAACATTCCGATTGTAGCACCCGCAAACAACACAAAAACCGTTATCCAATAATAATTTAATGGTCTTTGGAAGTTTATAGGCAGCCTTCTAAGCACAACGCCAATAAGCCAAATAGCAAAAAGAATGTAGCAGAAAACCTCAAGCACAGTAAATGGAATACCATATACTTGAAAACGTAAAAGATATAGGGGGAAAATAAAAGGAGAAATAAGGAGGAGTTTATGCGTAATTCCCTGTAATGAATTAAATTTTTTCATAATTTCGTATAGCTGAACGAATTGTAGAACGTATCGTTGAACGTGTTGTTGGACAAATCGTTCTTCAATACGTTTCCCAATCCGTTCGTCAATTCGTCTTCCTATTCGCTCTATTTATGTTCATTAATACGCTGAGTCTTGTTCTTATAACGCTCAATTTGCCCAGTAATCTTTTCGATAGTTTCATCAAGAACGCTTCTAAGAGAGTCGCTTCTTCCTTCAGCTCGCAATGTATCACCAGGCACAAACAAAGTAAGTTTACATGAATAGGAATCTTCCGGACTCTTTGACTGCTTATATGAAACATCAACCTTTATTTCAGTGGATTCATCAGAAATACGAGCTGCATAAGTGGACAACTTCTCGACTTTCTCATGTATCATTACCTCCTGTTCATCTGATAAATTTAAATTTTGTGATATTATTTTTACCTGCATATTTTTGTTTATATTAAATATTACTAATACTCTAAAAGTATAGATTGAAAACAGATACCAATCAATAGTGAAAATTATTAAATAGCGACTAGCGACTAGCGACTAGCGGTTAGCGGTTAGACTAAAGAGCTATTCGCTAACCGCTAACTACTAACCGCTATTTAATAATTTTCAAGTTTCCAAAAAATATGATACGATATAAGTTGAATTATTAACAAAAATAAAATGTCATTTAAATACTTAGCTGATACATTTTCCGTAGCCCGCGACTCAAATCATTTTATTCAGTTAAAGTCGCTTAAAAAGCCACGTGTGGACGACCAGGTCTGGCTTGCTTTTGAGATTGTAGGAGATACAAAATTCGCCCGCTCAACAGTTCAGAATATTATCGATACAATTGAGGAGGTTTATTTTGACAATCTTGAACTCGATGCTTACGAACGATTTGAAAGAGCGCTTAAAGAAATAAATATAATTTATAAAAGCATTAAGGACAAAAGAGGTGCTAAATCTCTTGGAACAATAAGCGCAATAATCGCCGTTTTTGCTGGTGGTAAACTTCATTTAACACAATCAAAAGATGCTGAAGCATATTTGATCAGAAAGGGGAAACTTTCCTTAGTAAGTGAAGGTTTATCTGGAAAATCTGAAGATTTATTTGTAAATATCGCAAGCGGTGAACTTCTTCCGGAAGACAAAGTACTTTTTTGCACGTCAAGACTGCTCAGACTGGCAACTCATTCTCAAATAGCTACATTATGCGAAGATGGAGTAACAGAAGCACTGGATTCAATACGTGAACTAGTACTTTCAGATAGTGACTTAAGCATTGGCATCACATGCGTTCATGCAAAATTGCCTAGCCGTGGAGTTTCAAAATCCCGTTCTAGTGGTAACAAATACTTAGACAAAATAAAAGAAGTATTAAGCTCTGCTTTCGGATTTATAGGTGGTAAATTTGGAGGAAAAATCGGTAAAAAAATTGGACTTAAAACAGATTTCAATAAAAATACAATTTTAGCCATTATATTGGTAATTATTTTGGCTTTAATTATCAGTGTTTCCTTTTTGATGGACGGACGAAGAGACGGTGCCCTTAGAGAAGAATACAGATTGCGTATCGAAGCTATGAATCAGGATCTTCATACGGCAAATACAAAAGGATATGCAAATGACAAAGAAACAGCAAATGCGATTCTGGGTAAAGTTGAAGCCGAAGCCAGAGAAATTCTTGAAACTAATTTCTTCCGCGCTGAAGCACTTGCTCTTTTGGATAAAATTCAGGAAACACGCGACAGCATTAATAATACAGTAAGGCTTTCAGACGTAAGTCCATATGTGGATTTAAGTGAAAAACGTGAAAGTATTGAAGCTATAGGACTTCTGAATCTGGATGACAACTTCTTCGCATATGAATACAACGCCCTTTATGAAGTAATTCTGGATCAAGTATTAGACCCAAAAACAATTGATGATACCGAAATTGTAATGGCAGGTAGTGCTATGGAAGACATGGGATTACTTGTTCTTTTAACTCAATCAGGACGGATAATCGAGTACGACGATGGACAATTTAGATTTGCAAGCACAGAGGATGAAAGCTGGAAACCAGGTATTGATCTTGCCGCTTACGGTAAGTACATTTATATGCTCAGCCCGTCTACAAACCAGATATATAAATATTCACGACTTCGCTCACAATATTCCAGTGCCACTGAATACAATTCAGATGCTGAAATTCAGGATGCGATTTCGTTTGCAATTGATGGAAATATATATGTACTAAAGAAAGGCGGTGAAATCATTCAGCTATTCAAATCAAAAAAACAGTCATTTGAAATTGAAGACCTCGCAACAGATATTTCTGAAGCAACTAAAATATACACTTCCCCTGAATTAGACGGTCTTTATATTCTCGACCCTGTTAACAAACGAGTTATTATTGTACAAAAAGACATAGGACTAGGAGGCCGTTATGAAGGACAAGTTTACTTTGAAAATTTGGAAAACGTTCAGGATATTTACGTTGAAAAGAACGAAAACAAACTGTATCTACTGACTAAAAAGGAGATATTTGAGGTGGATATTTAATATCCCTAGAAGCTTTTTACTTTTAACGTAGGGACGTTGCAATGCAACGTCCCTACTTGTTAAACATGATTGTTTGTCTTACAATAAACCCATGCAATCCACAATCAACTCCGCAATCACCGATTTAAAAAAAGGGAAAATGATAA
>JAUXDO010000100.1 GCA_030618315.1 Candidatus Peregrinibacteria bacterium
ACTGTGTATCCAACAATAATTGCATTTGTAATTGGTGGTTTGAGCCCATATATATTGGGTGTTATAGCAGCAACAGGCCTAACAATTGCAAATCTAATTTACTTTTATTTAGGAGCAAAAAGCAGGTCAATCGCCAGCCTGAATTCAAGATTTGATAAAATATGCAGTATAATTTTACGCTGGATGAACAAAAGACCTGAATGGCTTATACCAATATTGATTTGGGCATATGTTGGACTAAGCCCTTTTTCAAATAACTTACTAACAACATCAGGCGGGCTTATCGAATACCCTATAAAAAAAATGATAATCCCTCTTTTTATAGGGAATGTGACATTTATGATAATCCTCGCTTATTTTGTGATCTTGTTTAAATAAATGGAAATAATTTATATAGCGCTATTAACAATAATAGCCAGCACCGTGGGTACAATGACAGGATTTGGAACCTCAACTATAATGGTCCCAATTCTTTCAATGTTTCTGCCAATTCCAATTACACTCCTTCTGGTAGGAATAATTCATTGGTTTGGTGATATATGGAAAATAATTTTATTCAGGTCTGGGTTAAAATGGAAACTCATTTTAGGTTTTGGTATTCCTGGAATAATTTTTAGCTATATCGGCGCTTCGATAATAATCAATGCACCAAAAGAAAATCTGGCTAAAATACTTGGGATTTTTATCATCATTTATGTACTTTTTATAACACTAAAACCAAAATTCAAACTCGCTCAAAAAAACCGAAATGCGATTATTGGAGGTACTCTATCAGGTTTCTTTGCAGGGATATTTGGAATAGGTGGTGCGGTTAGAGGTCTATTTTTATCCGCATTTAACTTACCTAAATCCGTTTACATTTTTACAAGCGGTACAATTGCATTATTTATCGATAGCACCCGATTGGCAACATATTTAACTGGAAATATTCATCTAAATAAAACATTAATATATGGATTTTTATTATTTATCCCCGCTTCTTTCCTTGGTGCAAAAATAGGAAAATATTTAGTAAATAAAATTCCTCAAAAACAATTTAGAATTGTTGTAATGGCATTTCTATTCCTAGTCGGTTTAAAGCTGATGTTTTATTAATAGAAAAATAAAAACCCCCGTATCGTTTGATACAGGGGTTAATAATTTAGGAGACGGATTACTGTCCTTGGTTTTGAAAGTGGCCTTTCTTCTGACCAATTCCATTACCAGGCATCCCTTTTCCCTTAGGTCTTTCTAAGCCTAATTCATCCATAATAGCCTTAGCTTCCTCCATTTTAGCTCTTCCTTCCTCCATAAGATTGTGAGCCTCAGCTAGTCTTCCAAAATTGCTCTCATTAATCTTTTCAAGCATCTCAGCACCATTTGGCATTTCAGCTACAAGAGCTTTCCATGCTTCGTAATCGCCATTAGCAACTACACTTCTTACTTCTTCGCGACTTTCCTGTAAATCAGCATGATTAAGATGTCTTTCTTTCATTTCGTTAAACTTATCTTCAGTCATGTTTTCAAGCCTCTTCTCACCATTAGGCATTTCAGCAACTAGAGATTTAAAAGTTTCATAATCACCATTTGCAATCGCTTCTTTTATTTGTGTCTGAGTTTCTTTCATTTCCTCAGTAAGCTCAGGTTTATTTCCCTGTCCATTACCATTACCGTTACCCATATAATTAGCATAGGTAGAGGCAGCAAGAGTTAAAGTGAATACTAGGGCAAGCGTCATTACGCCTCCTATAATAGTATATTTTTTCATTCTATTTATTAATTAAAGATTTAAATATTGAGTGATCACTCGTGAAGTTGCGCGTCTTCAGTTAGTAATACAATTTCATAATTTATTTCTTTCACTTTTTTAAAGGATTGAGTATTTTACGTTGTTTTGGAGGTCTGAATGGGAAAATCTTATCAGCCTTAAATTCATCATCACTGATTTTTTCTCCGGCCAACCCAACAGGCCGACCTATTTGAGGCTGAAAATTGTCCACAGAAAAAGCTTCGCTAATATCAACAACCCATTTGGTTCTCATGAAATCGATTATCATTAATTCTTCTTTGGGTTTTATATCTAACACACGACCTACAAGAACTCCATTATCAGGTACGACTAAAAATTTATCGCGTGAATCTCTCCATTCCGCATATGGACCGACTTTTTCCGTAAGACTATTTTCAACAGAATGCCCCACTCCTGCAAAATAAAACATCATACCTAATATTAGTGAAATTGCCACAGAAGATAAAACAACGACAACATGTTTGAATTGATAGCCCTTCTTTGTTTTTTCGAATAATTTTCCAGCCAGAAACAAAACTACCCCAAGTATAATAAGCCACAGATAAGGAAGAACTAGTATAAAGCCGTGAACAGGCCCCTTGCCAGCCAAACGCACCATTTCCCACTGAACACCACCTATAAGCCTGAAAATCACGCTAAAAGCGAGTGCACCAAACGCAATTGCGAGCAAATAAGCTGCCCATAACAAAATGTGTAACGAGATAAACTGCCAACGTGGGATTGGTTTAATTTTATCCTTCTTAATCTTATCTAAAATGTTTTTTGATAGTTTTGTCATGATTATAATGATGAATATGTAAGGTTATTTCTTTCTGCTATTTGTTTAAATTGAGCTTTTGCCCGATTAATAAGCGTTGCGATAGTACCCATTGGTTTTTTTAGAATATCACTGATCTCTTTGTACTCTTTTTCTTCAAGAAATTTTAAAATAAGGATTTCTCTGAAATCCGGGCTTAGCATTGATAGGACTTCCTGCACTTTTTTCTGCAATTCCTTTTTTGAAAGTTCTTTTACAATATCCACATCACTTTCCAGAATATCGATAAGGCTCACTACATCTTCATCATCACTTTCAAGAGGAATTGATTTCTGCCTATCCATCTTCTTCAGATAATTGATTGCCTCATTGTGAGTTATACGGTATGCCCATGAAGAAAAGCTTAAATCAGGATCAAAATCATTCAAGTTTTTATATATTTTGATAAAAACTTCCTGAAGAATATCCTCAACAGTTTGCGCATCAACAAAGGCAATTCGGCGGATATATCTGGAAAGCTTGCCTTCATACCTCTGTACTAGATGTAAAAAGACCTCCTGATCTTTCAGGGTTAGTTTTACGATTTCCGCATCGGTTTTAGAGGAATAATCCTGCATAAAAAAATAGCGATAAAGCTCTTCTATATAATACTACAAATTTGATTTATTTTTCTTTCAAAAAATTATTCTGCCTCAATTAATACAGGGATTCTTAACTCATCATCATACTCAGAAATATCAGATGGATTGTCTTTTTTAAATAACAAAGTGCCCCATCCACTTTCATCGACATCAAAATTAAGCTTTGCTTTAAATGGAACAAAATCTTCTGTCATCCAGTCATCCTGAGCAATCGCGATAGCTATAGCTATTTCATTACCTTCATCATCCAATAGATAAATTGGAAAATCCGCCTCAAAATACCAGGTGCCTCTTGCTTCACCAATAATAAGTGACGGACTTGAAATAGCCTGATTTAATTGAACATTGGCAACGCGTATATCAGAATTTGTACTTTTAAGCCTGTTAATAGCATAGCCAACCATAACTAGTATGATAATTATCGCTAAAATCGTACCTAATTTTTTTGTTGATTGATTTTTCATAGTTGAAATCAGTATAGCAAAAAAATTATGTTTACAAAACATTGACCATGATATACTATGTCCAGGCGAAAACGTGGAGCGGTAGTTCAGTTGGTTAGAACGCCTGCCTGTCACGCAGGAGGTCGCGGGTTCAAGTCCCGTCCGTTCCGCCACAAAAAATCAAAAACTCCGGATTACCGGAGTTTTTTAGTATTGTGGTATAATTAAGAAAATATTTAATAATAAAAAAAATATGGAACTTTCTATTTTCATTGCCAAAATAATTGCGGTAGTTTATATCGCTATATCCATTGGACAGGTTTTTAGTGGTATTACTTATAAGAAGATGTATCAGGACATCATGAAAAGCTCTGGGCTTATGGTTTTGATGGGAATTTTTGCAATTGTTATTGGTTTTCTTTTAGTGGAACATCACAACATATGGGTTAAAGACTGGCCGGTTCTAATCACTATCATTGGTTGGGCAGCATTAGTAAAAGGATTTTTGTTTTTAGCATTCCCAAAAGCTCTCAAAATTTTTGAACCAATGTTTACAGGAAAATTTCTCAACATATTTCCTTATTTCACCTTAGCATTTGGTCTGCTATTCGGTTACTTTGGTTTTATAGCTTAAGGAAAAACATATTTTTTTGGCGATTATTAA
>JAUXDO010000069.1 GCA_030618315.1 Candidatus Peregrinibacteria bacterium
TAAATTTTCAGTATCACACACCACTTTTGCATGCAATTTGCCCTTGTCTTCCATTACTTCGGCTACTTTGCCTTTGATATGGAGTGTTGCCTTTTCCATGGTTGAGTTGTTGGAGTTGTACTCTCCTAGGGCAACAGTTGAGCCGGAATTGATTTTGACTTTATTTAGAATGGTAAATAATCAGGTAAAAACCTGAATAGGAGCAAATAAGATAGTAGCCGCTTGGTTTAATTCAAAATTGTTCTAAATAGGGTAGGAGGGGAATTTGCGGAATTCCGTGAGTTGTTTGCGGTATTTTGTAAGGTCACGCAAAGGCGGGGAGTCGCAAAGGTGATATGCAAAATTTGTTTAAACCTGTCTCACTGGTTTAAGGCGCAGACTTAAACCTTAAACCCTGAATATTAATATTCAAGCTGAACTATTGTTTGGATTAAGTTACAATCTTAAGCTAGTGTAAGTTAATGAGGATTATGTAAAATATTTCCTATATTTACTAGCTTGAATTAAGTCATGAGTCCTACTAAGCGGACATATTTATTTAGTATTAACGTATAAAATTCAACTATAATAAGAACTGAAATTATTTTTTAAGTAATATATCGGGAATAAATTGAATTTTTTCTGATGATACCAAATAAACATCGGCTGTAGATCTATTCTCAAACAAGAAAACCAAACATGGCACTCGTTCCCGGATTTGAATACGATATATTTATCAGCTATGTGCATGATGATAATGATCCTGAAATTGAAGGAGAAGACGGATGGGTGGATCAGTTTTATAAATACCTCGATACAAAACTTAATAAACATAACAAAGAAATAAAAATTTGGTGGGATGCAAGAAATCTTGATAAAAGTGAAAAATTTGATATTTCCATAGCTGATGCTTTGGACAAGTCAGCGATTATGATCTGTCTTTATTCAAGGCGATATGCGCAATCAGATTACTGCATTAAGGAGTTAAACCATTTTTATAAAAAGGCTAAATCTGAAAAAACCGGATTATTAGTTGAAAATCATTCCCGTATAATACCTTTATTATTATCAAATATTCATCATAATGACTGGCCTGACAATTTACGTGGAACCAGTTCTTTTACGTTTCATGACGCCAGGGATTCACAGGATTACGGTGATCCTCTTGAAATAAGAACACAGGGCTCGTTCAACGATGAAATGAAAATATTAAGGAGTGAGTTAGTAAAAATAATGGAGGGTTTTCCTAAAGAACATATCGCTCCGGATAAATCTCAGAAAATTGAACCCTCTTCAGACGAGGATAATCCTTTTGTAATTTATTTTGGTGAAGTAAACGACTCTTTGTATGATCGCAGAGATGGTATTATCGCAGAACTAGAAAGCAATGGTTTTAAAATAATATTGGGAGATTCTTCATCCGCAGAATTTGAAGCCCACCAGCAAATAACCAAAGAAGCTATCGACGGGGCACAATTGGCTGTTCACCTATTAGGGGAATACCCCGGAAAGAAAATAAAAGAAGCACCAAACGATAAAAGATATCAGCAACAGCAAGTTGAAATTGGATTGGAATCAGCTACACCGCAACTTATATGGATACACGAGGAATTTAAATTTTCAAAAATTAAGAATAAAGTATATCTTGATTTCTTGAAAAGTTTGGACGATAAATCCCTGATAGCTAAGGATTATGAGTATGTGATTGGCAATGAAGGGAATCTTGCAAAAGTCATTCTGGATCATGTCGAACGGTTGGAAGATGAGATCTTTGAAGAGCAAGTGAATGAAAAAGCCAATGGCAGTGCACCATTAAAAGTGCTTTTGGATACTCATATCGATGACTTTAAAAATGCATTTAACCTGAAAAAGATTCTGAATAAATATAATATTCAACTTATTTTTAATCCTGAAGATGGAGATCCCCAAAAAAATATAAAATCTCTGTATAATAATATCAGAGAGGCAAATAAATTCATTTTTTTATATGGGAATGAACGCAACAAAGATTGGGTTGAAATACGTGTTAAAAACACCCTGAAAAAGTTAATGGAATATGACAGGTTCACTCAGGATGTATTTATTTACGTGGCACCACCACCCAAAAGGAGTGAGCTAATTCAATCTATAAGCATCTCGCAAAGCCCTTTAGTAAAGGTAATTAATAACAGCGATAAACCAACAACTGATGGTGAATTGCTTGTTCAATTTTTAAATGATTTAAAATTGAAATCGGATGAGCAAGCAAACCTTTAATCCATACGTGGGTCTCCGGCCGTTTGATGTTGATGAAAATTTATTGTTCTTCGGCCGTGATGAACAAACACTTGAAATATTACAGCGTTTGCATGAAAACCATTTTGTGGCTGTGGTTGGTGGTTCCGGTAGCGGAAAATCTTCAATAATCAGGGCAGGCCTCATACCTGCATTAAAAGGTGGTTATCTTGTTGAAGACAGCAATAAATGGATAATAAGTATCATGAAGCCGGGGCAAAACCCAATGAACAATCTTGCCCGGGCAATTTTACAACAAGTCAATCCCGATGCAACAGGTACTGACATTGAAGGCCTTGTGAAAGCATTGAAAAGAGAAGGCGTTGCTGCCATCGTTAAACTTTTTGAACCCATTAAAAAAGAGCAAAATGCAAACTTCTTTTTATTGGTCGATCAGTTTGAAGAATTGTTCCGGTTTGCCCTGGAGCAAAGAGATTCGGAGAAAATAACTGAAACCATCGACTTTGTTAACATACTATTAAAACTGTCGAAACAAAATGTAATTTCCTTCTTCGTTGTTATCACCATGCGGTCCGACTTTATTGGTGATTGTGCCAGGTTTTATGATTTACCACAGGCCTTGAATAAAAGCCAATACCTGGTGCCACGCTTAAATCGCAGGCAACTTAAGATGGTGATCGAAAGCCCGGCAAAATTATTTGGCGGTAAACTTAACCCCATACTTACTACCCGTTTGCTGAATGAATTGGGAAAGGTAAAAGATGAATTACCCCTGCTGCAGCATGCCCTGATGCGCATGTGGGAATTTGAGATGGATGTGGATAAGAATGGAGAGCTCGATCTGAATGATTACCAAAAAATTGGTGGTATTGAAAAGGCACTTTCCAAACATGCCGATGAGGCACTTGATGGTATGAGTGCTGAAGATTTGTTGTTGACCAAACATATTTTTCAGGCGCTGACCTCCATAGATGAAAACGGGCGAAAGGTAAGGCGCCCGGTTTTGCTAAGCCAGTTGAAAGAGCTTACCGGTGCTAAGGAAGAAAAACTGCTTGACATCATTGACCGTTTTATCGAAGAAAAAAGGTCTTTCTTAATGGTAAACAAAGCGGGTGCCAACGACAAAGTAATCGACATTTCTCACGAGAGTTTAATTCGCCAATGGAAAACACTTAGTGAATGGGTGGATGAGGAAGATAAATCAGCCACCATTTATTTGCAGCTAAATGAAGCTGTAAAGCTGCACCAGGAGGGTAAAAAAGACTTTTTAACGGGTAGCGAACTTCAATTTGCACTTGACTGGTATGATAAATTTAACCCTGCCGCACCTTGGGCAAACCGGTACAAAAAAGGATTTGAAGAAAGTGTTGAATATCTTTATGAAAGTAAGAAGGAACGTAGTAGCTTAGTACTAACAAAAAAAAGGCAAAAAAGAAAGCGATTAATACTTAATAGCACAATCTCAGGGCTTTTTATTTTTTTAGTGCTAGTGACCTTTTCCTATATTAACTCAAAGAAATTAAATCAAGAAATTCGTTTACAACAATCGGTGTCGGACTCGTTAGCCAATGTGGCTCAAACACAAAGATTAGTAGCAGAAGAAAAATCTAAAAATGCAATTAGACAAAAAAACAAGGCGGATTCTACAGCTATTATTGCTAGTCAACAGAGAATAATAGCAGAAGTACGAACGAAAGAAATGATTCGTCAAAAAATTAAGGCAGATTCTATAGCTATCGTTGCAAGTGAACAAAGAATATTAGCAGAAGAACGAACGAAAGAAGTGATTCGTCTAAAAAATAAGTCAGATTCTACAGCTATTGTTGCTAGTCAACAGAGAACATTAGCAGAAGAAAGAACGAAAGAAGCGATTCTTCAGAAAAAAAGGGCAGACAGTGCAGTCATTATAGCTAAAGAACAAATGAATAAAGCCCAAGCGAATTATTTAATATCCTCAGCATATAGAAATGTTAATAACGATCCTACATTAGCATTGAATCTGGCAATAGAAGCGATGAGTCTCCCTGGTTATGATACTTTTAAAAAAGACGCCCTTAAAATATACCGGGAAAATTCATTTTACAAAATAGTTGCCAAACATCAGCTAAGAATCAATTCAATAGCTTTTTCTCCAGATGGTAACAGTATTCTTATCGGCTCCGAAGACAGTACAGTGTACCTGGTGGATCTTAAAGGAAAGAAAATAGGTGAATTTAATCATAGTAGTTCAGTTTCATCTGTAACATTTTCACCAGATGGTAAAACTATACTTACTGGATCTTTTGACCGAACAGCCCGCCTGTGGGATCTTAAAGGAAATAAAGTAGCAGCATTTGATCATAGAAGACCAGTTCTATCAGTTGCTTTTTCTCCGGATGGTAAAAAGATTCTTACTAGCTCTGATGACGGATATGCGCGTCTCTGGAACTTGAAAGGAAAAGAATTAAAACAATTTATCGGATCTAGCTACAGAATCAATTCTGTTTCTTTTTCTCCTGACGGTAAATGGATACTTGTAGGTTATAAAAATAAAAAACCTAGCTTATGGAATATAAAGGGAAATATGATAGCAGAATTTGATCATAGAAGTTCAGTAATATCTTTAGCATTTTCCCCAAACGGAAAAAACATAATCACCAGTTCAGAGGATGGTTACGCATTCCTATGGAACTTGAATGGAAAGATGTTAAAGTCTTTCAGGTTATATGGTGGGTCAGGTGTTATCAATTCCATAACGTTTTCACCAGACGGCAGAAAAATACTTACTGGCTCAAGCGACAAGATAGCCCGCTTGTGGAATTTGAATGGAGAAATGATACGGGAATTTTCAGGACATACAAGTTTGATTAATTTGGTAGCTTTTTCACCCGATGGAAAGTCAATTCTTACTTCTTCCAATGATGGGACATTACGTTTGTGGAAATTGAAGGGGTTGATATTTCAGGAATTTTTTAGTCATTCAGGACATATTGTGTCTTTAGCATATTCACCAGATGGCAAAACTATTCTATCCGGTGATGATTATGGTAAAGCCCATCTTTGGAATTTGAATGGTGGCTTGATACAGGAATTTATTGGTCATTCAGGATCGATAAGATCCGTAGCTTTTTCACCTGATGGAAGATACATTCTAACTGGGTCTGGGGACAAGACTGCCCGCCTATGGACTGTGAATGGAGAAATACTTAAAGAATTCAATGTTGAGTTTGTTGATTTTGAGAAAGTAGAATTAATTGACGAATATTCGGACGATTATTACGGAGTTATTAATTCTGTTGCTTTTTCCCCTGATGGTCAAAGTATCATTACCGGCTCCGATGATCTTACAGCACGTCTATGGAATTTGAATGGTGACTTGATACAGGAATTTATTGGTCATTCAAGTATTGTTTACTCTGTTGCTTTTTCCCCTGATGGTCAAAGTTTCATTACAGGCTCCGAGGATTTTACAGCACGTCTATGGAATTTGAATAGTGGCTTCATACAGGAATTTATTGGTCATTCAAGTGCCGTCTTCTCTGTAGCTTTTTCATCTGATGGCAAAAAAATTCTAACAGGATCCGACGATAATACAGCCATCTTATGGAATGTTGAAGGAAAGATTATACAATACTTTAGAGGAAAAGGGCAATCCGATTTTGTTAGTGCCGTAAACTTTTCTCCTGATAATAAAACAATACTTACAACTTTTGAAGCTTCAGTCTGTGTTTGGAATTTAAATGGTTGGATTATCCAAGAGATTAATGACGATTATCTTATTGGAGCTACAGCTTTTTCACCTGATGGAAAATCAATTGTTATTGGAGGCGATAAGGGAATTATTCAAATATGGGATGTTGCCATGACACTTGAAGACTATCTTAAAAGTGGATGGCTTGAGCCTTTAACAAAGGAGCAAAAAAAAGAGTTTGGGATTGAGTGATATTTTTCGATTGGCTTTGGAGCAGAAATTAAAACGAAACATGTGAGGGTGAGAACCCCCACTGGTTTAAGTTTGTAACTTAAACCCTCGCATA